>NZ_JBBCBT010000006.1:0-218412 GCF_037203985.1 Pseudarthrobacter sp. CCNWLW217 | reverse complement strand
CAAAAAATACGCCATCCTCGCACCACTCACACCCCTCTTGAACCGCATCAACACGCTAATTCAACAGGGAATTGATGACCACGCCCTCATGGCCCGCGGCGAGCGCATCGCGGGACACCCGCTCAGCAACGTCCGCATCCGCCGTGATCACCCCCGGGATCCGGTGCGCCGGGGCGATGCGCTCAAGGACGCCGATCCGCGTGGCGAGCGGCTCATCGAGGAGGTCGCGCCCGTCGATATGCAGCACGTCGAAGAACCACGGGTGCAACACCGCGGCGCGCGCCGCATCCGCCCCGAACCTCGCCATGGTCTCCTGGAACGGCCGCGGGCCGCCGTCCTCGTCGAGGGTGAGGGTCTCGCCGTCGAGGATCACCTCACGGACCGGCAGTGCGCGCACTACCTCCACTACTTCGGGCAGCCGGTGGGTCACTTCAGCCAGGGTGCGTGTATAGATGCGCACATCGTCGCCGAGCCGATGCACCTGGATGCGGGCGCCGTCGAGCTTGTATTCCACGGACGCCTCCCCTGTTGCCTCCAGGGCTTCGCTGGCGCTGGCCGCAGTGGAGGCGAGCATGGGCTGCACCGGACGCCCGACGACGAGGCCGACGGCGTCAAGCTGGGCTGCTGTGCCCGTCATGGCCAGCAGGGCGGTCTGGCCGAGATCGCCGGAGAGCATCGCCGCGCGGCGTACGGCCTCCACGGGCCGGTCCGCGGCGCGGGCAACGGCGTCCGTCAGCACGCCCTCAAGTGCCCCAGTACGCAACTCACCGAGCAGCACGCCCGCAATGAAGGACTGCTCACGCTCGGTGGCTGCCGCCGTAAGGGTCCGGAGGATCGCGGCGCGTTCCGCCGCGGATCCGGCGCCTGCGATGAGGAGCAACCGGTCCAGTGCCGTATCGACGTCGGCAACGGTCAGGCTCGGCTCGGCGGCCGGCTCCCCCATGGCCGCCGACATGCCGCGCCAGCCGATCCCCACGCGGCCCTGCCGTGGCTTGGCGATCAGCAACCCAACGGCCGGCGCGATGTCCACGGGCCCAAGGCGGCGCAGCAGGCCAGCCAGTGCGTCGATCTTTGCGAGCCGGGAGCGGGTAGACGCGACGGCATCCGAGGTCCTCACGAGCTCGTCGAGCAGCATGGCACCAGTCTGCCACGCCGTCCGATAACGGGCACACGTGTAACTGTCGATGCTGGACAGGGCCGGGACCGCAGTTCCAGACTGGACGCATGGGAATCATCGTCGCGAACCTGTTCATCACCCTCGACGGCGTCTACCAGGGCCCCGGCGGCCGGGAGGAGGACACCGAGGGCGACTTCGCCTTCGGCGGCTGGCAGGCACCAGTGTCCGACGACGAGGCAGGCGCGGCCATCGGCGCCGAGATCGAACGCATCGACGCCCTGCTCCTGGGCCGGAAGACCTACGATATCTTCGCCGCCTACTGGCCCCACCAGTCCGACGACATTGGTGGCACCCTCAACAGCGTGCCCAAGTTCGTCGTTTCCAACAGCCTGACTGATCCGGCCTGGTCTGGCACCACGGTGCTGCCGAATGCCACCACTGCGGGCCGCCTCCGCGAGGAGTACGACCAAGTCCATATGTTCGGCAGCGGTGTCCTCATCCGTTCACTCCTCGCCGCGGACGTCCTGGACCGCCTCCACCTGTGGCTGTATCCGGTCACTTTGGGGCAAGGCAAGCGCCTCTTTGACGCCGGAACCATTCCCGCGACCTTCCGCCTCGCCGAGCCGGCGCGCAGCTTCCCGAAGGGGGCGGTGTCGCTGGTGTACGAGCGCGCGGGCGACGTCGAGACCCAGGAGATGGGCGCATAGTGCCGTAACCGGCCCAACCATGCACAACGGCACAAAAAACCGGCCCAGCAGATGCTGGACCGGTTTTTTGTGCAATGACGTACTGCGGTGGCCCTGGGCCCACGTCGTCCGTGGGCCCACACCGGCGAGGGCCCCAAGTCGAGCGAAGCGAGACTTGGGAGCCGGTGGGGACTAGTGGCTGTGGCCTGCGTGCTCGTCTTCTTCAGCGGGCTTCTCCACCACGAGGGTTTCGGTGGTGAGGACCAGCGCGGCGATGGACGCCGCGTTGCGCAGTGCTGCACGGGTGACCTTGACGGGGTCGATGACACCGGCGCCGATCAGGTCCTCGTACACGCCGGACTTGGCGTTGAAACCGTTGTTTGTCTCAAGCTCTGCAACCTTGGCCGTGACAACGTAGCCGTCGAACCCGGCGTTCTGGGCGATCCAGCGCAGCGGCTGGACCAGGGCGCGGCGGACGATGCCCACAGCAGCAGCGGCGTCGCCCTCGAGGGCCTTGACTGCAGGGTCCTCGTCGAGTGCCTTGAGCGCGTGGATCAGCGCGGAACCGCCGCCGGCGACGATGCCTTCTTCGAGGGCAGCGCGCGTGGAGGACACTGCATCTTCGATGCGGTGCTTCTTTTCCTTCAGCTCAACCTCGGTGGCTGCGCCAACCTTGATCACGCCGATGCCGCCGGCCAGCTTGGCCAGGCGTTCCTGGAGCTTTTCCTTGTCCCAGTCGGAGTCGGTGCGGGTCAGTTCGGCGCGCAGCTGGGAAACCCGGGCTGCGACGTCTTCTGCGGAACCGGCACCGTCAACGATGGTGGTGTTGTCCTTGGTCACCGTGATGCGGCGGGCGGTACCCAGCACCTCGAGGCCAACGGTATCCAGGCTGAGGCCCAGTTCCGGGGAGACAACCTGCGCACCGGTGAGGGTGGCGATGTCCTGCAGCATGGCCTTGCGGCGGTCGCCGAAGCCCGGAGCCTTGACGGCAACCACGTTCAGGGTGCCGCGGATACGGTTGACGATCAGCGTGGAGAGTGCTTCGCCTTCAACGTCTTCGGCAATGATGAACAGCGGCTTGGAGCTCTGCAGTGCCTTCTCCAGCAGCGGCAGGAAGTCCTGGACCGAGGAGATCTTGCCCTGGTTGATCAGGATGAGGGCGTCTTCGAGGACGGCTTCCTGACGTTCTGCGTCGGTGACGAAGTACGGGGACAGGTAGCCCTTGTCGAACTGCATGCCCTCGGTGAGGACCAGTTCGGTCTGCGTGGTGGAGGACTCTTCGATGGTGATGACACCATCCTTGCCAACCTTGCCGAAGGCTTCGGCGAGGAGCTCGCCGATTTCGTCGCTCTGGGCCGAGATGGCTGCAACGTTGGCAACCTGGGTGCCTTCAACCGGGCGGGCGTTCTCGAGCAAGCGGGCTGCAACGGCTTCGACGGAAACCTCGATACCGCGCTTGATCTGGCCAGGAGCAGCGCCGGCAGCAACGTTGCGCAGGCCTTCCTTGACCAGGGCCTGGGCCAGCACCGTTGCGGTGGTGGTGCCGTCGCCGGCAACATCGTTGGTCTTGGTGGCTACTTCCTTGGCCAGCTGGGCGCCAAGGTTCTCGTACGGGTCATCCAGCTCAACTTCGCGGGCAATGGTGACGCCGTCGTTGGTGATGGTGGGTGCTCCCCACTTTTTGTCGAGGACAACGTTGCGGCCACGGGGGCCGAGCGTCACCTTGACAGTGTTGGCGAGCTTGTCGATGCCGGCTTCAAGAGACCGGCGCGCAGCGTCGTTAAACGCAAGCTGCTTTGCCATGGTTGTGTCCTTTCAAGACAGAACCCCGCGCAGCTGACCAGCGGAATGCATGGTCAGCGGCACGGGGATCCAAAGAGTTACTTTACGACGATCGCCAGGACGTCGCGGGCGGACAGCACGAGGTACTCGGTGCCGCTGTGCTTGACTTCGGTTCCGCCGTACTTCGAGTAGATAACGACGTCGCCTTCAGCAACGTCCAGGGGAACGCGGTTGCCGTTGTCGTCAAAGCGGCCGGGGCCTACTGCAACAACTTCGCCTTCCTGCGGCTTCTCCTGTGCGGAGTCCGGGATGACCAGGCCGGAAGCCGTGGTCTGCTCGGCTTCGAGCGGGCGGACAACAATACGATCCTCAAGAGGCTTAATAGAGACCGACACTCGGACCTCTCCTTTTCGTCAGCAAATTCATGGACTGGAGAGCTGGGGCGCCGTGGCTGGCAAACCGTCGTCGCGGTGCCGGCAGCAGCCTGGCTGGCAGCTCTTCATGTGTTAGCACCCTCCTAGGGAGAGTGCTAATGACGACTCTATGTAAGGGGTTAGCACTCGGTCAAGGCGAGTGCCAGAATTTTGCCTCGGGTGAACAAGATCAGCGGCCTGCGAGGTCGTCGAAATCAACGTCCTCATCGCCTTCGTTGCCCTCATCACGGCCGTTGCCCCGCCGAAGATACAGGACGACGGCGCCGGCTACTGCGGCCAGCAGGGATATCACCAGGAGGATAACGCCGCCGAGCCGGGCCGCGGAGTACAGGTCCCTGATCTCGCGTGCCTCGTCCGTCGCGTCCTGGATATCCTTGCCGCCAACGGAGTACACGGTGGCGTTGAAGGTGTCCAGGAACAAGATGATCACCAGCAGGGCGGTGCAGACAATCGCCACGGCAACCCCGGCAATCAGTGCGGGACGGGCGAACTTCACCAGGCCTGGGGTGTTCGGATGTGGCTGTTCGGACGGCTGTAGGCCTGCGCTGTCTTCCATGCCTTCAACCCTATCGGCATCTCACCGTGGCGCTCCTCCACTACTCTTGAACGCATGGCTCAAGCACCGCAGGACCAGATCGCACCACTGCTCACGAGCGAAGGCTGGGACCTGCTGGCGTCCCTTGGCCCCTACCGCGAAGACACCTCATTCGAGCTGAATTCAACGCTTCGCAAGGCTGGCCACTCGCCCGCCCTGGTATCCGCGGTCCTCACGCAGTCCCGGCTGCGCACGAAGGCGGAACTGAAGTTCGGCGAGTTCGCCCGGAGCATGCTCTTCACTCAGGCCGGGCTGGAGCAGGCCACCCGGCTGAACGTCGCTGCCCGGCACGCCGAGCGTTTCGCCCACGCCGGCATCAGCCATGTGGCTGACCTCGGCTGCGGGCTCGCAGCCGACTCCTTGGCGCTGGCCTCGATGGACATCACCGTCACCGCCGTCGAAATGGACGAGACCACGGCCGCCTGCGCCACGGTGAACCTCATCCCGTTCCCCAACGCCACCGTGGTGCACTCCGATGCGACGTCCGTGCCGCTGGACGGGATCGACGGCGTCTGGCTGGATCCGGCCCGCCGCGTCACCTCCACGTCCGGAACCACACGGATCTGGGATCCGGAAGCTTTCTCACCGCCGCTGTCCTTTGTGGAGTCGCTTGCCGCGTCAGGCCGTGCGGTCGGGGTCAAAATGGGCCCCGGGATGCCCCACGAATCCGTGCCGGCGGACTGCGAGGCCCAGTGGGTCTCGGTGGGCGGCGACGTCACTGAGGTGACGCTGTGGTTCAACGCGGTGCGCAGGCCAGGCATCCGACGGGCCGCACTGCTCCTGGGTCCCCAGGGTGCCGCCGAAATCACCAGCGCCGAAGATTTCGGCGCTGGTCCCGCGGCACCGGTGGGCCCGGTGGAGGGCTACCTGTACGAGCCCGACGGCGCGGTGATCCGCGCAGGGCTGGTGGCGGACGTCGCCCTTGAACTGGGCGGGCACCTGGTGGACGAGCACATCGCCTACATTTGCGCTCCTGACCTGGTGGACACGCCGTTCGCGCGGGCCTACAAGGTTATGGAGGTCATGCCGTACAACGTCAAGGCACTCAAGGCCTGGGTCAAGGACAACGGCATCGGCGTGCTCGACATCAAAAAGCGCGGCACGTCAGTCACCCCGGAGGAACTGCGGAAGCAGCTATTTGCCGCAGGTAAGGGCGGCAAGAACAGCAAGAAGGCCGGAAACAAAACAGCCACCCTGGTCCTGACCCGCATCGGGGAGGACCGGGTGGCCATCGTGGTGGAACCGGCCTGAGAGCTACTGGGCGCGAGTGAATTCCTCCGCGGCCCTGACCTGCTCGTCGGCGGGCCGGACGCCGGTGTAAAGCACAAACTGCTCCAGTGCCTGGATGGTTGCTACTTCGGCCCCGGTGATCACTGGCTTTCCTGCGGCGCGCGCCGCCCTGATCAGCGGCGTCTCAGCGGGGAGTGCCACGACGTCGAACACCACTTTGGCTGCCGCGATCGTGCCTTCGGGGAAGGACAGGGAGTCCGCATCCGGACCGCCTTGCATACCTCCCGCCATACCAATAGGCGTGACATTGATGATCAGGTCCGCCGTGCCGCCGTCGAGCGCTGCGCGCCAACGGAACCCGTAGAGGTCGGCGAGGGCCCGCCCGGCGTCCTCGTTGCGCGCAATCACGGTGACGTCGGTGAAGCCGGCGTCGCGGAGGGCCGCCACGGTGGCCTTCGCCATGCCGCCGGCACCCTGGACCAGGACTGAGTAGCCCACGGGAACCGCGTGCGACCTAAGCAGCTGTTCAATGGCCGTGTAGTCCGTGTTGTAGGCCTTGAGGTGCCCGTCCGTGTTCACGATGGTGTTCACCGAATCGATGGCCTTGGCCGAAGGGTCCATCTCGTCCACGAGCGCGATCACGTCCTCCTTGTACGGCATGGAAACCGCACAGCCGCGGATCCCCAGTCCCCGGACGCCCGCAATGGCCTGGGCGAGGTCCGTCGGAGCGAAGGCCTTGTAGATCCAGTTCAGGCCCAGCTGGTCGTAGAGGTAGTTGTGGAAGCGGGTCCCGTTGTTGCTGGGCCGCGCCGACAGCGAGATGCAGAGGGTCATGTCTTTATTAAGAATGGGCACCGGTCCATTAAACGTGATTCAACCCAACTAAGTAGCAGCAGATGTCGTTATGAGGGTCCAAAACGACATCTGCTGCTACCCAGTTGGGTTAGGGGGGGCAGCCGGTGCCGGCCGGGAAGCTTCCGACGGCGGCGGGCAGCTTCCCCCGGGCCGTCGCCTTGCCTGCCAGCACGGCCGCCAGTGCGTCGAAGGCACCAGCGCTGCGTCCGTACAAGGCAACCTTGACCGGAGCCGCGGAGTCCTGCAGCGGCCAGGGCGCGTCGAGCGACACTGCGATGTCACCACCGGCAGGAGCACCGCCATAGCCGATGAGGCTGACTACAGGCCCCCCGCCAATAGCCAGCCCGGCCCTCGCAGCAGCGGCCTCGAACCGGGCCCTGTCCTGGGGCGAGCCACCGGACACCTGGACAGCGCCGGGCACCAGCGGCCCGCTGCAGGGTCCGGCCACCACTGTCACAGCGGCGGCGGAAACCCTGGCGGAGAGGTCCTGACCGCTTCCGGGGGGCGTCCCAGGGAAGGATGCAGGGGTCCTGCCACGCCAGACCATCATGGTCACGACCCGTTGCGCGGCTTCGTCCAAGCGTGCCGGCGACAGACGCCCGCCGGCCACGGCGCCCACGATGGACGCGTGGGCCTGTCCAACGTCCGTGGGCATCAGCAGCAGGTCGGCCCCGGCGGCGAGCGCAGCCACGGCAGCGGAGCCGTCCGGAAACTGCTTCTGGACAGCACCCATATTGAGGGCGTCCGTTACTGCTACGCCCTTGAAGCCCATGCCCCGGAGCGCGGCGTAGGTGTGCGCGGACAACGACGCCGGCACGCCAGGTTCCAGCGCAGGTACGGCGATGTGCCCCGTCATGACCATGGGCACACCGGCGGCGACGGCGGCCCGGAAGGGCTTCCAGTCGCGGGCTTCGAGGTCGGCAACAGTGGCTGGCTGCACCGGCAGGTCCTGGTGCGAGTCCACGGTCACCGAGCCGTGACCGGGGAAATGCTTCACTGTTGGGAGGACACCTGCCTCCTGCATCCCTTGGGAGAAAGCCACGCCCAGTGCCCCGGCCGTATCTGGGTTCCCTGACATGGACCGCGCACCGATGGTGGGATCCGCGGGGCCGATCGTGACGTCCGTGTCCGGTGCGAAGTCCACGTTGAAGCCCAGCGGCGCGAGTTCGGACGCCACCGCACGGCCGGCGTCCTTCGTGAGCGCAGCGTCCCCGCCCGCACCATAGCTCATGGGCGCCGGCCATTCAGTCAGGGGCGCACCGAGCCGGGACACCACGCCGCCCTCCTGGTCCACGCCAATGAGGCCGGGCCACGTCCGGCCGTCCGCGCGGGCTGCGGCAGCCAGGCGTGCGGTGGTGGCTGCCATGGCCGCCGGATCTACCTGCTTCTGCGCATCCACGGGAACGTTGTCCCCCATGATGATCGAGCCCGCCAGGTGCAGGCGCTCGATGGTGGCGGCGTGGGCTGTAGCGTCCGCGCCGGTGAAGAAGGGCATCAGGACCTGGCCGGCTTTCTGTTCCACCGTCATGGCGGCCACCGCCGCCGCGGCCGCATCCTTGTCGCGCTGCAGCGGACCCCAGCCGAGAGGCCTGGCCCCGGGATCAGGTGAGGCAGAGGGCGACGGCGGTGCCGGCGTCGTCGTTGGTTTGGCTGCAGACGGCGGCGGGCTGGGAGTGGAGGACTGGGAGGAAGGGGTGGGCGCCGGAGTGGGGACGCCCGTACAGGCGGCCAGGGTGGCCACTGCTGCCAAAATGAGGGTGGTTTTGTGAAAACTGTCACGGGTCCGCGGGAACAAGGCCATCAATACGATGCTACCCCTGCACTAGACTTGAACCACCCGTTCGCCCGTCCGGCCGCCGCCTGCCAGGGCAGTCCGCCGGGGCGGCGTGCGCCAGGGACAACCGAACAGTTAGGGGAACGCATGAAGATTGATTTCGCTTCATCGAGGCAATCAACTCTTGGTGTGGAATGGGAGCTGGCGCTCGTGGACGGCCAGACCGGGGAGCTCGCCTCCGTGGCCAACGAAGTACTCCGTGGCGTCGCCGCCAAACACCCGGAACTGAACGAGGACGACGAACACCCCCACATCAAGCAGGAACTGCTGCTGAACACAGTGGAGCTTGTCACCGGCATCTGCGAGACGGCCGGCGAAGCCAAGGAAGATCTCAGCAGGTCCCTGGCCGCGGTCCGCGAAATCACCGACCCCATGGGCGTGGAAGTCTTCTGTGCCGGGAGCCACCCCTTCAGCCCGCCCCAGCTGCAGCCCGTGACCGACAAAGCCCGGTACGCCAAGCTGATCGACCGTACCCAATGGTGGGGCCGGCAGATGGTCATTTATGGTGTGCACGTCCATGTGGGCCTTGACCGGCGCGAGAAGGCCCTTCCGGTGCTGGACGGCCTGGTCAACTATTTCCCGCACTTCCAGGCACTGTCTGCGTCGAGCCCGTTCTGGGGCGGCGAGGACACCGGCTATGCCTCACAGCGGGCGCTGATGTTCCAGCAGCTGCCCACCGCGGGGCTGCCGTTCCAGTTCGCCACCTGGGATGAATACGAGTCCTACGTCCAGGACATGTTCACCACGGGCGTGATCGACACCCTGTCCGAAATCCGCTGGGACATCCGTCCGGTTCCCAACCTGGGCACCATCGAAATGCGCATCTGCGACGGCCTGGCCACGCTGGAGGAAGTGGGCGCAATTGCCGCCCTCACACAGTGCCTGGTGGACGAGTTCTCCACCACTCTGGACAACGGCGGAACCATCCCCACCATGCCGCCGTGGCACGTCCAGGAAAACAAATGGCGTGCCGCCCGCTACGGCATGGAGGCCATCATCATCCTCGACGCCAAGGGCAGGGAGCAGTTGGTCACGGACCATCTGCTGGAGACCCTGAACCGGCTGGAGCCCGTGGCAGCCAAGCTCGGCTGTCCGGACGAGCTCGCCGACGTCGAGAAAATCATCAGCCGCGGCGCCGGCTACCAGCGCCAGCGCCGTGTGGCCTCCGAGAACGGCGGGAACCTGCAGGCCGTGGTGCTGGACCTGGTCAAACAGATGCGTAACGGCCCCACGGCCTGACCGCTGCGCGAGCTCTCTTAGCGTTGCTCTATCACTTGTGGTCCCTAAACCCTCGGTTTAGGGACCACAAGTGATAGAGCAACCGGGGAAATTCAGGCGGGAAGCGAAACCGCGGTGACCGGCATCGAGGAGTCCGGCGCGAAGCGGATCCCGCTGGGCGCCACTCCGGCCATGACCAGCTGTGCACCCAGGGCTGCGACCATGGCACCGTTGTCCGTGCAGAGGTCCAACGGCGGGACGTGCAGCTTGATCCCGGCGGACGCGCAGCGCTGGCCGGTCAGCTCGCGCAGCCTGGAATTGGCGGCGACGCCGCCGCCGAGCAGGACGTCCTTGATTCCGTTCTCCCGGCAGGCCAGCACGGCCTTTGAAGTGATCACGTCCACCACGGCTTCCTGGAAGGCAGCCGCGATGTCTGCCACCGGAACGTCTTCCCCGCGGGCTTCGAACTGCTCCACGCACCGGGCCACCGCGGTTTTGAGGCCGCTGAAGGACCAGTCATAGCGGTGCGGACCCGGTTCGTCGGCAGAGCCCATGTACTTGGACTGGGTGAGGCCGCGCGGGAAGCGGATGGCCTTGGCGTTGCCGGTCCTGGCCAGCTTGTCGATGGCGGGACCGCCCGGATAGCCGAGGCCCAGGATGCGGGCCACTTTGTCGTAGGCTTCGCCGGCGGCGTCGTCGATCGTGGAGCCCAGTAGCTGGACGTCGTCGGTGATGCTGTTGATTTTGAGGATCTCGGTGTGGCCGCCGGACACCAGGAGGGCGCCGAGGTTCTCCGGCAGCCGTGGGGCGCTGCCTGGCTGGCCGTCGAGCAGGCCCACGCCCACGTGGGCCACCAGATGGTTGATCGCGTATAGCGGCTTACCGGTGGCCACGGCCAGGGCCTTGGCCGCGCAGACGCCCACCATGAGGGCGCCTGCCAGTCCGGGTCCCGACGTGACCGCGATGGCATCCACGTCCTCCAGTTCCACACCGGCGTCGCCCAGGGCCTGCCGCAGCGTGGGCACGAAGGCATCCAGGTGTGCCCGGGAGGCAATCTCGGGGATCACTCCGCCGAAGCGCACGTGTTCGTCCATTGAGGAGGAAACCGTATTCGTCAGCAGCGTCGTCCCGCGGACAATTCCCACTCCGGTCTCGTCGCAGGAGGATTCGATGCCCAGCACCAGGGGCTGCGAGCGGTTCATGGCTGGTCTGCTTCCGTTGTGGTGGGTTCGTCCGGTGTCAGCTGGAGCCGCATGATCAGGGCGTCCACGCCGTCGCGGTAGTACCCGCGGCGCACATGGATCTGCTCAAACCCGAAGCGCAGGTACAGCTGCTGGGCCCGGGGGTTGTCCGCGCGGACCTCAAGCAGGACGTCCTGGGCGCCGCGCCCTGCTGCTTCCTCGATCAGCCGGGTCAGCAGGGCCGAGCCGATCCCCCGCCCCTCGAATTCAGGGACGACGGCGATGGTCTGGACGTCCGCGATGGGCTCGATGCACATCAGGCCGGCGTAGCCCACGATCCCGGAAGCCGCTTCGGCCACCAGATACCGGCGCGTGTCCGTCTGCGACAGCTCGTCGAAGAACATGTGGAGGGGCCACGCATCTGCGGGGAACAGCCGCTGTTCCAGGGCGTTGACCGTGGGCACGTCCTCCAGCGTCATGTCGCGCAGGACCACCCCGTCAACTCCGGGCACGGCCGGGGTGCTCACAGCGCCCGCTTCCGCGGCCCGGGCACCTGCGCATCGGATTCGCGGAGGTACAGGGGCGTTGAGTCAGGCAGCTCACCGCCAGCGGCGAGCCGCGCCAGCGCGAACTGGCCAAGGTACAGGGCATCGGGCTGTTCGGCGCTGAAGGCAGCGTTGGCCTTCAGTACGTCGGAGTACAGCCCTGCCCCGGCGCCGTAGGCGGGCAGGTCGGGGAGGTCCGCGGCGAAGCCCACGTGCGGGCCGTCCTCCAGCTGAGGCAGCTGGCCGTCCTGCAGGCTGTAGCGCGCCCAGTAGACCTCTTTCCGGCGTGCGTCCGTTACCACTAGGAATTCGCGCACCGCGTCAGTGGATTCGGCGACTTCCAAGGCAACAGCGTCCAGGCTCATCATGCCGTGCAGGGGCTTGTTCCAGACAAACGCCAATGTCCGCGCGGTGGCGATGCCGGACCGCAGGCCGGTGAACGGACCAGGACCCACGCCGGTGACGATGGCATCGACGTCGCTGCCTGAGACCCCTGCCGAGGCGAGCAGTTCATTAATGCCCGGCGCGAGCACCTCGGCGTGGCTCCTGGTGTCCTCGGTGGCGAAGCTGGCCACAACGCCCTCCAGCGCGTCATCGGACACCAGTGCGGCGCTGGCAACGGCGGATGTGTCGATGGCAAGAATAAGCATCAGGATGTCCCTTCGATGATTTCGCCGAGGACAGACCTTGACGCCCAGCGCGGACCGAAGCCGCGCATCACGATAGTGCGGGGCTCGTCATCGTCGTCGGTGTCAAAGTCCAGGACGTCGGGTTCACCCTCATGGGCTCCAGCCATAGCATGCGGTTGCGTTGGCGGCACACCGATAGCGCGGTGCAGGTCAATTTCGAGGCGGCTTTCGCTCAGGTGTTCCACCCGGCCGCGGCCCCATTCCACCACTGTCACGGCCGAATCCATGGTGTTTTCCAGGTCGATGTCGTCAATCTCCGACGCCGAGCCCAACCGGTATGCGTCCACGTGCACCAGGTCCGGGCCGCCGGGACGGGGACCGTCGGTCAGGTTGGGGTGGATCCGCACCAGTACAAAAGTGGGCGAGATGACGCCTGACCGTACGCCCAGCCCCTCCCCCAGGCCTTGGGTGAAGGTGGTCTTCCCGGCCCCCAGTTCGCCGGTCAGCACCAACAGGTCCCCGGCGTCCAGCACCGACGCCAAAGCCGCGCCGAGCTCATGCGTCTGGTCCGCCGTCGACACGCTGACGGTCCACTCCCAGTTGGCGCCGGGTTCCGGGCTGGCGCCGGCAGCAGGAAGGCTCATGGCGTGGGCTGCTTCGCGGAGACAGGCACGGCGGACTCGTTGATGAACTGGCGCGGAACCCGCGGGCTGATCCGGGTCACGATCTCATAGTTGTTGGTTCCGGCGGCGCGCGCCCAGTCATCTGCGGTAGGCCCGCCGTCGGAGCCGCTGCCAAAGATTTGTGCCTCGGCACCCAACATCCCGGCACCGGCCGGTCCCGCGTCGCCGAGGTCGAGCACCATCTGGTCCATGGCGATCCGGCCCACCACCGGATAGGTATGCCCAGCCACCCGGACTGGACCGCCCGTGGCTACGCGAGGTATGCCGTCCGCGTAGCCGACGGGGATCAGGGCCAGGGTGCTGGGGCTGGTGGTGTGGTAGCGCAGTCCGTAGGAAACCCCCTGTCCCTCCGGCACGTGTTTGCACTGCGACACGAGGGTCCGCAGTGTCATGGCCGGGCGGAGGCCCAGTTCGGCGGACGTCTGGCCTTCGAACGGGGAGAGGCCGTAGATGCCCAGGCCCACGCGGACGAGATCGAAGTGGGTGTCCGGCCGGGACAGCGTGGCCGGGGTGTTCGCAAGGTGGCGGACTTCCGGGTCCACGCCCGCATCCTCGGCCACGGCCAGCACCTCACGGAAGGCAGCGAGCTGGTGGTCCGTCTCGGGCCGTTCAGGCTCATCGGCGACGGAGAGGTGCGAGAAAATGCCCACTACCCGAAGGAGTCCTTGGTCCTGGTATTCGAGGGCCTCGCCCACCAGGTGGTCCCAGCCGTCCAGCGTGACGCCGTTCCGGCCCAAGCCCGTGTCCACCTTGAGGTGGATCCGGGCTGGGCGTTCCTGTTCGCGCGCGGCGGCAACAATCCTGTCCAGCTCCCAGCCGGAGCATCCGATGTCGATCCCGGCCGCCACTGCCGCGCCGAAGTTGCTTTCGGTGGTGTGGAGCCAGGCCAGCATCGGCGCATCGATGCCCGCGGTCCGGAGTGCGAGGGCTTCGGAGATGTGGGCGACGCCCAGCCATGAGGCCCCTGCTTCAAGGGCGGCACGGGCCACGGGAACCGCGCCGTGCCCGTACGCGTCGGCCTTCACCACCGCCATGACCTTCGCGGGCGACGCCGCGTCGGCGAGCCTGCGGACATTGTGGCGGATGGCGTCCAGGTCGATGATGGCGGAGCGTTCGTAGAGCGGATCCGCTCCTGGGGCTGCGCTGAAGTCACCGGTTGCTACGGGGTAAGTCACCTTAGTGATTCTAGTGCGGGCGGCCCAGCCGCATTTCACGGCCGGCTAAACGCTTGTCCCGGGAACCGGTAGCTCAGTGCCCAGGGACCCAGCGTCTCGGTGCCTCAGGCGCCTCAGGCGTCGGAAAGGTGGGCGATCGTGGCGGTGGCCCGGCGCTGGGCGGCCAGTGGAACGTCCCGGACAATCTCTTCGAGGAAGCCGTAGCGGCGGAGCCACTGGCTGCTCTGGCGTTCCCGCCGCGCGTTGGCCCGCTGCCACCAGTCGGCAATGTCCCCCCAGCCCGGAGCAGCCAGGGAGCCGCCCACCTCCTGCACGGCCAGTGACGCGCACAGGTTGGCGAAGCGCAGCCTGTTGCCCAGCGGCCAGCCCGCGAGGCTGCCCACGATGAACGCGGCGTCAAAGCAGTCACCGGCGCCAGTGGGATCGAAGGCCGAGACCGGCAAAGACGGAACCCATTCCTCCTCGCCCGTCTCCGAGTCCACCGCCATCGCCCCCTGCGCGCCCAGCGTCACCACTGCCACCGGCACGCGGTCCGCGAGAGCATAGAGCGCTGCCCAGGGATCATCCTTGCCGGTGAACGCCATGGCTTCGCGCTGGTTGGGCAGGAACGCGTGGAAGTACTGCAGGTTCTCCAGCCGGACCGGCGACCACTTGCCACTGGGGTCCCATCCGACGTCGCCGAAAAGCTTCACTCCGGACTCGTGGGCCGCAACGGCCCAGGGCTCGATTTCGAGGTCAAGTTCGGCGATCCCTGCGAGCGCCGGGGGCGGCGGCCCAATCAGCTCGGACGACGTCACGGGAGCCGGGTGTCCGTGGGTCACGAGCGAGCGGTCCTTTTGGACGCTCAGCGACACCGTGACCGGCGAGTGCCACCCCGGGATGCGCCGGGACAGGCTGAGGTCCACATGTTCCTGCCCGGCCAGGATTTTCCAGTTGTAGTCGCCATAGCCGTCGTCGCCGAACGCTGCCGCCAGGCCCGTTTTCAGGCCCAGCCTCGCCGCTGCGATGGCCTGGTTCGCCACGCCGCCGGGACAACTGCCCATTCCCTCGCTCCAGATCTCCGTTCCCGGTTCCGGCGCGTGGGGCAGTCCGGTAAAAATGATGTCCTGGAATACCGTGCCTGCGAGGATCAGGTCGAACTCACCGTCCGACGGCGAGCGGACGGCGGAGAGCGGGTCGAAGCGGCGGGCGGGGATCGCGTCCATGTCCGGCACGATACGCCCTGCCGCCCGCCAGCGATAGGGGCGGCCCGCCGTCGGGCCTAGACTGCTGGTTATGCGGCTCATGATCGCCGGCGGCGGCGGATTCCGGGTTCCCCTCGTGTACCGGGCGCTGCGCTCTGGCGCCTTCGCGGGGATGGCCGGCGAACTGGTGCTGTACGACGTCGACCCCTCCCGCCTCAGCGCCATCAAGGCAGTGCTCGAATCCATGCCCGCCCCGCCCCCAGGCGTTGAGGACCAGCCGCTTACGGTCCGCACCACCACGTCGCTGCCAGACGCGCTTCGCGGCACGGACATGGTGTTCGCCGCAATCCGGCCCGGCGGGACGGCCGGACGCATCGCAGATGAGCGTGTAGCGAAGGACCTGGGCCTGCTGGGCCAGGAAACCACCGGGGCCGGAGGGATCTCCTACGCCCTGCGCACCATTCCCAGGATGCTGGAACTAGCCCGCCAGATGGGCGAACACTGCCCGGATGCCTGGCTGATCAACTTCACCAATCCAGCCGGGATGGTCACCGAAGCCCTGTTGCCCGTCCTCGGGCCGAAGGCGATCGGCATCTGCGACTCGGCCGGCGCGCTGGTGCACCGTGCCGCGCGCGCCGTCGGAATTCCGCTGCAGGACGGAAGGCTCGACGGCGTGGGCTACTACGGGCTCAACCACCTCGGCTGGCTTTACCGGCTGGAGTCCGGCGGGCGGGACCTACTCCCCGGCCTGTTGTCAGACCCGGCGGCCCTTGGCACCTTCGAAGAGGGCCGGCTGTTCCCGCAGCCGTTCCTTGAGGGACTCGGTGCGCTTCCCAACGAGTACCTCTACTACTACTACCGGCGCGACAGCGCCGTGGCTGCCATGGGGGCCATGCCGCAGACCCGCGGCGAGTCCATCCACACGCAGCAGGCTGAGCTCTATCCACAGCTCGCCGCGGCCGGCGCCCGCGCCTACCGGCTCTGGGACGCCGCCCGCTTGTCGCGGGAGGAGGGTTACCTGGCCGAGGCCCGGATGCAGGGTGAGCAGCGTGCGGAAGAAGATCTCGCCGGCGGCGGCTATGAACGCGTGGCCCTGGCGGTGATGCGCGCTTTGGCGGGCGGCACCGGCGACGCCCAACTGATCCTCAACACCCGCAACACTGTTCCGCCCACGGGGGCAGCCCCTGCCCAACCGGCCATTCCGGGACTGCCGGCGGACGCCGTCGTCGAGGTCCCCTGCACCGTGACGGCCGACGGCGCGGTGCCGCTCCCGCAGTCGGCGCCCCGCCGGGAGCAACTGGGCCTGTTGCACCGGGTCAAGGCGGTGGAACAGCTCACCGTTGGGGCTGCCACGCACGGCGACCGGGCCGCCGCCCTCGACGCCTTCGCCCGGCACCCACTGGTGGACTCAACCCACCTGGCGGGTGAGTTGCTCGCCGGCTATGAGCGGGCGTTCCCGTCGCTGCAGGAACTCTGGCGCTGAGCACCTGTGGCTGCATTCACACACGCCACGTGGCCGCCGGGCTCCTGGCGGGAGGCCGGGCGTTAACGTCAGGAGTAGTGTTTTATCGGATGCATAACTGAGGGCGCGCATGCTGCGCCGGTGCTGGAAGGAGTTGCCGTGGCGCTGATTCGCAGGGTCGCCTTGCTCTCCCTCCACACCTCGCCGATGGAGCAGCCTGGCTCCGGCGATGCGGGCGGGATGAACGTCTACATCCGCGAACTTGCCTCCGCCCTGGCCGAAACCGGCGTGGAGGTGGAAATCTTCACCCGTTCCACCTCGGCCAACCAGCCCGCCGTCGAACATCCCGGTCCCGGGGTCTGCGTCCACAACGTCCTGGCCGGCCCTCCTCATAAGGTGCCCAAGGAGGAGCTTCCAGGCCTCCTGCACAGTATGGTGGCCGAGATCGAGCAGATCCGCCAGCGCCAGCCGCACGGCCGCTATGACGTCCTCCACTCCCACTACTGGGTCTCCGGCATCGCCGGCCTGGAGCTGTCCCAGCTTTGGGGAGTGCCGCTGGTCCACACGATGCACACCATGGCCAAGGTCAAGAACCTGCTCCTCGAATCCGGGGAGCAGCCGGAGCCGCGGCGGCGCGAGGTGGGCGAACACCGGATTGTCGACGGCGCCGCACGCCTGATTGCCAACACCAGCGCGGAGGCCGAGGAACTGGTTTCCCACTACGGTGCCGACTACGACAACATCGATATCGCCCCGCCGGGCGTTGACCTGGGCACGTTCACACCGGCCTTCCGTGCACGGTCGCGCTCTGAGCGGGGCATCCCGGCTGACACCTTCCACCTGCTGTTCGCCGGGCGCATCCAGCGGCTCAAAGGTCCGCAGATCCTGGTCAAGGCGGCGGCGAAGCTTCGCTCACGGCGCCCCGACATCAAGCTGCGGCTCACCATCCTCGGTGCGCTCAGCGGCAACAAGGACTTCAATCTGCGCCACTTGGTCTCGGATGCCGGAATGGACGACGTCGTCACGCACCTTCCCCCGGTGGGTGCACCGGAGTTGGCGGCCTGGTTCCGGGCCGCCGACGTCGTGGTGATGCCCTCGTTCAGCGAATCATTTGGGCTCGTCGCGCTTGAAGCCCAGGCCTGCGGGACGCCGGTGGTGGCCACCCGGGTGGGTGGGCTGTCCCGGGCGATCTTTAATGGGCGGACAGGACTGCTCGTCGATGGCCACCACGCCGAAGACTGGGCCGATGCGCTGGAGGCCCTGTACGACGATCCAGTGACTCGCGAGGACATGGGCCGGGCGGCCGCCATCCGGGCCCAGAACTCGGGATGGCAGCGCACCGCCGCCATCACGCTGGAAAGCTACCATGCCGCCGTCGATAACCACCTGGTAGGCCGCCTGATCCCGGCAGCCCCAGCACCCTGAGGCAGACGCCACCGCGCCCGCCCGAACCGCCTAACGAAGGACAAAGATGTCTGAACGGATTCCGCTCACCGACCTTGAAATCGCGCGCCAGGCGAAGATCAGGCCCATCGGCGAGGTGGCGGCAGCGGCAGGAATCAACGCGGACGCGCTGGAACTGTACGGACGGTACAAGGCCAAGATCGACCCCGCCCGGCTGGACGCTCCTGCCCCGGCCGGCAAAGTGGTGCTTGTCTCCGCGATGTCCCCCACGCCTGCGGGCGAAGGGAAATCGACTACCACGGTGGGCCTAGCCGATTCACTGGCCCGGGCCGGGCACAAGGTTATGATCGCCCTCCGGGAACCCTCGCTCGGACCTATCCTGGGCATGAAAGGCGGCGCGACCGGCGGAGGCTATTCCCAGGTCCTGCCGATGGACGAGATCAACCTGCACTTCACCGGCGACTTCCACGCCGTCACTTCAGCCAACAACGCCCTCATGGCACTCGTGGACAACCACATTTACCAGGGGAACGAGCTGGGCATCGATCCCCGGCGCATGACGTTCAAGCGGGTCCTGGACATGAACGACCGGTCGCTGCGGGAAGTGGTGATCGGGCTCGGCGGGCCCACCCAGGGTGTCCCCAGGCAAGACGGCTTCGACATCACCGTGGCATCGGAGATCATGGCGGTTTTCTGCCTCGCTACGGGCCTGGCTGACCTGCGCCGGCGCCTGGGCCAAATCACCTTCGGTTACACCTACGGACGCGAACCCGTTACCGTGGCGGACCTCGGCGTGCAGGGCGCGCTCACCCTGCTCCTCAAGGAAGCGATCAAACCCAACCTGGTTCAGACCATCGCCGGTACGCCGGCTCTGGTCCACGGCGGCCCATTCGCGAACATCGCACACGGCTGCAACTCGCTGATCGCAACCCAGACGGCCAGGCGGCTGGCGGACATCGTGGTCACCGAGGCGGGCTTCGGCGCCGACTTGGGTGCGGAGAAGTTTATGGACATTAAGGCCCGGAACGCGGGGGTAGCGCCGTCCGCCGTCGTTGTTGTTGCCACCGTCCGGGCACTGAAGATGCACGGCGGCGTAGCCAAGGACCGGCTGACGGAACCCGGCATCGAAGCGCTGCAGGCCGGCGTCGCCAACCTCCGCAGGCACGTGCGCAATGTGGAGAAATTCGGAGTGACGCCGGTGGTGGCCATCAACAAGTTCTCTTCCGACACGGCTGAGGAGCTCGACTGGCTCCTGGAGTGGTGCGCGGCGGAAGGAGTCCAGGCCGCGGTGGCGGACGTCTGGGGACGCGGCGGCGGTGGGGACGGGGGCGACGAACTGGCGGCCAAAGTGGCGGCCGCAGTTGCTGCGCCGAACAGCTTCCACCACTTGTATCCCCTGGACCTGCCGGTGGAGGAGAAAATCAGGACCATCGTCCAGGAAATCTACGGAGCGGACGGCGTGGACTTCTCCGTTCCTGCCCTGAAACGGCTGGCAGATATCGAGAAGAACGGCTGGTCCGGGCTGCCCGTCTGTATGGCCAAGACGCAGTACTCGTTCACCGACGAGGCATCCCGGCTGGGGGCGCCGAAGGGCTTCACCATCCACGTGCGCGACCTGATTCCCAAGACCGGTGCCGGGTTTATCGTGGCCCTCACCGGTGCGGTGATGACGATGCCCGGCCTGCCCGCCGCGCCGGCCGCGATGCGCATGGACGTGGACGACGCCGGCAATCCGGTAGGCCTCTCCTGATCATCAGCTTCCATACCGGTTTGCTCTATCACTCTGAGCCCTTATTTGACCCCTTTGTGTGCCAGAACTGATAGAGCAAGTCGGGCTGTGGATATCTTCTGCGGGCATTCGTGTATTCGGGCAACAATTGTGCTCATGCGCCCGTCCTCACCGCTGCCAGCTTCCCTTTCCTCGGTTCCGTTTACCGTGCATGAGGCACGGGCCGCAAGCCTGAGCCGGGGAAGGCTTCGTTCCTCCGACATTGCCTCCGCCGGGCGACTGCTCTATCTGCCGGCTGGGTGGGACTTTGAAATCAGAGGGCTCGCGAGGGCCTTGTCCGCAGCTACGCCGGGGGCCTGGATCTCGCATGTGACAGCGGCCTGCATCCTGGGACTGTGGCTGCCCACCTGGTTCCGCGACTACCGGGAACTCCATTTGAGCAAACCAAGACAGCTGCCGCCAGTACGGCGAAAGGGCGTGGTTGGCCACACCGTCCTGGCGTTTGATGAAGAGGTCATGGAGCTGGACGGGATTCGAATCTCCACACCGGCCCGGACCTGGCTTGACCTTGCTGGCATCCTGCCCTTGGAGGACCTGGTGGCCGTGGGCGACCAGCTGGTTCGGCAGCCGTTGCTTGGCCTTGAAGACCGTCGCGATCCGTGGTCGACGCTTACGCAACTGCAGGAAATGTTGAAGCGGCACCCAAAACTGAAGGGAATCGTTAAGGCGAGGGAAGCTGCAGAACTCATCCGTTCCGGCTCGGACTCTGCGCCCGAAACCTTCCTTCGGCTGGCCTTGACGGCGGCCGGCCTGCCGGAGCCGGAACTGCAACTGCGTGTTGAGCGTGAGAACCGCTGGTCGCCGGCCGCAGACATGGGGTACCGCGCGCAGCGTATTGCCATCCAGTACGACGGCGGCCATCACCTTACGCGCGAACAGCAGTCCATCGACAATCGCCGGGACGAATCATTCAATGCCGCAGGCTGGCGGTACTTCAAGTTCAACGCCGACGATTTGGCCAACGACTTCCGGGCGGCGGTACGCAAGGTTCGAGCGGCTCTGCACACGCGTTAAACGCCCGTTGCCCTATCAGTTGTGGTTGTTAAACCCCTGGTTTGGGGACCACAAGTGATAGGGCAACGCGAAAGCGTCCGGGGTGGGTTAGCGGTCCAGGTCGCCGCGGATGAAGGCCTCGACCTTTTCACGGGCGAGGTCGTCGTTGAACTGCTCGGGCGGGGACTTCATGAAGTAGCTCGACGCCGACAGCAGAGGGCCGCCGATGCCGCGGTCCAGCCCGATCTTGGCGGCGCGGATGGCGTCGATGATCACGCCGGCTGAGTTAGGTGAGTCCCAGACCTCCAGCTTGTACTCAAGGGACACCGGGGCGTCGCCGAAGTTGCGGCCCTCGAGGCGGACGAAGGCCCACTTGCGGTCATCGAGCCACTGGACGTAGTCGGACGGGCCGATGTGGACGTCCTTGGCAGCCAGCTCGGCTTCGACGTTCGAGGTAACAGCCTGGGTCTTGGAGATCTTCTTGGACTCGAGGCGGTCGCGCTCCAGCATGTTCTTGAAGTCCATGTTGCCGCCCACGTTGAGCTGGTAGGTGCGGTCCAGCGTCACGCCGCGATCTTCGAAGAGCTTGGCCATGACGCGGTGCGTGATGGTGGCACCGATCTGGCTCTTGATGTCATCGCCCACGATCGGCACACCAGCGGCAGTGAACTTGTCAGCCCAGGCCTTGGTGCCGGCGATGAACACGGGAAGCGCGTTGACGAAAGCAACCCCGGCATCGATCGCTGCCTGGGCGTAGAACTCAGCAGCTTCCTGCGACCCAACGGGCAGGTAGCAGACCATGACGTCGGCCTGGGCATCCTTGAGTGCCTGGACAACGTCAACGGGCTCTGCCGGGGACTGTTCAATGGTCTCAAGGTAGTACTTGCCGAGGCCGTCCAGGGTGTGGCCGCGCTGCACGGTCACGCCGGTGGGCGGGACGTCGGCGATCTTGATGGTGTTGTTTTCGCTGGCGAGGATTGCATCCGCGAGGTCAACGCCGACCTTCTTGCCATCCACATCGAAAGCGGCCACGAACTGGACGTCGTTGACGTGGTACTTGCCGAACTCCACGTGCATCAGGCCGGGGATCGTGGCCTCGGGATCGGCGTCACGGTAGTAGTGCACACCCTGGACGAGCGATGCGGCGCAGTTACCCACACCGACGATTGCAACACGAATCGGATTTGAAGACACGGAACTCCTTTGAGGACAAAACTTCAGCCGCCGGACGGTCATTGCCGGACCACGTACGACGGCGGACAGCAGGCAGCGCCATTCGGCGCCTTTTCATAGTACCCAACCGGGCGGGGGCCGGGTTTGTTCCCCGGCCCCCGCCTGTGGTTTCCATCGTGTGCAGAGAGTAAGTGTTACGTCGTCTGCCAGAGGTTGATGTCAGATTCCACAGCGAACTCGTCGATGGCGGCGAGTTCGTCAGTGGTGAACTTCAGGTTGTTGATCGCGGACAGGGTGTCCTCCAGCTGCCTGACGCTGGAGGCGCCAACCAGGGCAGAGGTGACCGGGGTGCCCTTCGGCTGGTCGCGCAGGATCCAGGCGATGGCCATCTGCGCCAGGGACTGGCCACGGCCTTCAGCAATGCCGTGCAGCCCGCGGATCCGGTCCAGCTTCTCGTCAGTGATGGCGTCCTCAGACAGGAAGCGTGCCTTGGCTGCACGGGAATCCGCGGGAATCCCGTTGAGGTACCGGTCCGTGAGCATGCCCTGGGCCAGCGGGGAGAACGCGATGGAACCGGCGCCCACCTCTTCGAGCGCCTCGTACAGGTTCGGCGTGCCGTTCTCCGTCCACCGGTTCAGCATGGAATAGCTGGGCTGGTGGATGAGCAGCGGGGTGCCGAGCTCTTTGAGGATGCGTGCGGCCTCGATGGTCTGCTCGGGCGTGTAGGACGAGATGCCGGCGTAAAGCGCCTTACCCGAGCGGACGGCGTAATCCAGGGCACCCATGGTCTCTTCCATCGGCGTCTCGGGGTCCGGACGGTGGCTGTAGAAGATGTCCACGTAGTCCAGCCCCATCCGCTGCAGCGACTGGTCAAGGCTTGAGATGAGATATTTGCGGGAGCCCCACTCGCCGTACGGGCCCGGCCACATGTAGTAGCCGGCCTTCGTGGAGATGACCAGTTCGTCGCGGTAGGGCTTGAAGTCGTCCGCGAGGTGGCGGCCGAAGTTGGTTTCGGCGGAGCCGTCCGGCGGACCGTAGTTATTGGCGAGGTCGAAGTGGTTCACGCCGAGGTCGAACGCGCGGCGGAGGATGGCCCGCTGTTCATCGAACCGCTTGTCGTCGCCGAAGTTGTGCCAAAGGCCCAGCGAGATTGCGGGGAGCTTCAGTCCGCTGCGGCCGACGCGGCGGTAGGGCATGGATTCATAGCGGTTTTCCGCGGCTGAATAAGTCATACGCTCCATCCTGCCAGCTGTGACGCACGCTACAGTCAGGAACGGCCTTGTTACGCCGCGGGCTGACACAAATCAGCCCGCGGCGCAGCCGGAACTATTGAGCCTTCACGACGGCGGCACTCCACGGCCCGAGGGCCAACGCACCGTTATCAGCGGCAGGCACCTCCTCGGTGGACAGCAGCACCGTTCCGTCCACGCGGTCAAGCGAAACCTTTTGCTCCGAGAGGTTCAGCAGCACCTCAACGGAGCCGCGGCGGAAACGCAGCCAGCCGGCGTCGTCGTCGAACTCCACCGTGGTTTCGGCAAACCCGAGGCCGGCCAATTCCTGATGCTCGCGGCGCAGTGCCGCGAGCGAACGGTACAGCTCCAGGAGCCTGGCGTGGTCGCCCTGCGCGGCCTCGGCCCAGTTGAGTTTGGAACGGCGGAAGGTTTCCGGGTCCTGCGGGTCAGGTACGACGGCGGGATCCCACCCCATCCGTTCGAACTCGCGGATCCTGCCTTCCGCGGTCGCCTTGCCCAGCTCAGGCTCGGGGTGCGAGGTGAAGAACTGCCAAGGTGTGGAGGCACCGAATTCCTCTCCCATGAACAGCATGGGCGTGAACGGCGACGTCATGGTCAGGACCGCAGCGACGGCCAACTGCCCGTAGGACAGGGATTGGGAGAGCCTGTCCCCCGTGGCGCGATTGCCGATCTGGTCGTGGTTCTGGTTGCAGACCACCAGGGCCGCAGGCTGCACGAGCGAGGCATTGATCGGCCTTCCGTGGTGCCGGCCGCGGAAGCTTGAGTAGCTGCCGTCGTGCAGGAAGCCGTCCGTGAGCACCTTTGCGAGAACCGAGAGTGACTGGAAGTCCTCGTAGTAGCCGGTGGTCTCCCCACTGACGTTGACGTGGACGGCGTGGTGGAAGTCGTCGCTCCACTGTCCGGCAAGGCCATAGCCGTTGGCGTCGCGGGGGTAGATCAGCCGCGGGTTGTTCAGGTCCGATTCGGCGATCAGGGTCTTGGGCAGGCCCGTTTCAGCCGAGACAGCATCGCCAAGCGCGCCGAGGTCTTCCAGGATGTGCACGGCCCGCTCGTCGCGGAGCGCGTGAACGGCGTCGAGTCGCAGGCCGTCCACGTGGTAGTCCCTCAGCCACAGCGCGGCGTTGTCCAGGATGTACTCGCGGACCACGTCCGAGCCATGGCCGTCCAGGTTGACTGAATCGCCCCAGGTGTTGGCGTCGCCCTGCTTGAGGTATGGCCCGAACCGCGACAGGTAGTTGCCGCTGGGTCCCAGGTGGTTGTAGACGACGTCCTGGATGACCCCGAGGCCGGCTGCATGGGCCGCGTCCACAAAGCGCTGGTAGGCCGCGGGCCCACCGTAGCCCTCGTGGACGGCGTACCACTGGACGCCGTCGTAGCCCCAGTTATGGGTCCCGTTGAAGCCGTTGACCGGCAGCAACTCCACGAAGTCGATGCCCAGGTCGGCAAGGTAGCCAAGCCTGCCGGCCGCTGCCTCAAGGGTCCCTTCCGGGGTGAAGGTCCCCACGTGGAGTTCGTAGATGACCGAGCCGCGGAGATCCTTGCCCTGCCAGCCGGCATCCTGCCAGTCATGGTCGCCGGGGCTGAACGTCCGGGACAGGGCGTGGACCCCGTCCGGCAGGCGCCGGGACCGGGGATCCGGCAACGGATGGGAGTCCCCGTCCAGCAGGTAGCCGTAGTCCACTTCGCCTTCCGTGGGGGCGTCCGGCGCGGACCACCAACCGTCGGCGCCGGGCGCGGTGTCCAGCTTCGCCATGGGGTAGTGCTGCCCGTTTGCCAGCAGGGTCACTGCTGAAACGTTTGGCGCCCAGACGTCAAAGCGGCCGGATCCGGTGTGGGTCAGGCTCATGAGTCGTCTCCGTCCGTAGTGACCAGCAAGGCCACCGGGTAGGTACCCAGGACGTCCGCGACTGAAACGGTGCCGGGCCCATGGCTCTTGCCGGTGAGTTCGTCCCGCATGGCGCTGGAAAGGTCGACGGCGGTGTCCCGCCATCCGCCGTCGGCTTCCAGCCCGGCGGGAAGCCGGGTGGCCAGGGTCAATGCCCCACCCCGGTCAAAGGCAAGAAGGTGGCCCGCTGCCGCCCCTGAGGCTTCGACAGGGACGTAGCTGTCGAAGAGCCCGGGGTTGTCGCGGCGCAGGCGGAGGGCACGGGAGGTGACCAGCAGTTTGCTGGCCTCCGTTCCCGCAGCGGGCAGGAGTCCGTCGTCCAGGCGGGCCAGTTCCTCTTCCCGTTGAGCGAAATCCACCGGGCGGCGGTTGTCGGGGTCGGTCAGTGACCGCTCCCAGAACTCGCTGCCCTGGTACACATCCGGAACTCCGGGCATGGTCAGCTGGATCAGCTTGGCCGCCAGCGAGTTGGAAGCAGCGAATGCATCGGTCCTCGCTACGAAGTCCTCGATCACTGCAGTGACACGGGCGTCGTCGAAGGCTGCGTCCACGGCGGCCCTGACTGTCGCTTCGAATTCCTCATTGGGCTCGGTCCACGTGGTGGAGTTTCCTGCCTCCCTGGCGGCCTTTTGCGCATAGCCCTGCAGCCGCTCGCGGGAGGCCGGCCACGCGCCGAAGACAGCCTGCCACAACAGGTTGGCGAAGGGGCCGTCGGGCACCGGCGCCAACTCCTGGAGCGTGGCGAGCGTGGCCGTCCAGTCGCCGGGAACCTCAGCGATGACCGAAATCCTTGCGCGGGCATCCTCGCTGCGTTTGGTGTCGTGCGTCGAGAGCGTGGTCATGGACTCCGGGAGTTCCTCGTGCCTCCGCCGCATCCGGTGGTGGAACTCCTCGGGGGTCAGCGAAAATTCCGTGGGTTCAGCCCCCACTTCGGTGAGCGTGCCCAGCCGGGTGTAGCGGTAGAACGCAGTGTCCTCCACACCCTTGGCCATCACCATGCCCGAAGTCTGTTGGAAGCGGACCGCGATTGCGGTGGTGGGATCCAGAAGGAGCGGCAGGAGCGTCCCGATGGCCACTTCGAGGTCCGGCCGGTGCGCTGCTGCCTGCTCGCAGGCATCCTTGAGCACTTCCGCCCCCACCGGCAGGTAGGACCGGTAGACCGGGAAGGAGGCGATGATTTCGGCGATGGCATCCGCTGCCTGGTCCTCCGCCAGCCCGTGGGAGCCTGGAACGAGCCGGGCAAGCCGCAGGACTTCGGACCGCAGGATGCCGTCAGCAATCATCCGCTTCGTGCCGCGGATCATGGCGGCATAATCCGCCGGTTCACCGGTCCCACGCAGCTGCGCATCCAACGCATCCAGGGCAGCCTCGCCGGCCGGGTCCACCAGGATCCGGTCAACCTCAGCTAGGGCGTCGTAACCGGTGGTCCCTTCGCAGGCGAACTCCCCCGGGAGGACCTCGCCGGGTTCCAGGATCTTTTCCACCAGCACGTACGCCCCACCAGTGAGGTCCTTGAGCCAGCGCAGGTAGCCGGCTGGATCTGCCAGTCCGTCCGGGTGATCCACGCGCAGGCCGTCCACCAGGCCCTCCCGGAACCAGCGGGCCACTTCGGCGTGGGCTTCCTCGAAGACCCTGGGGTCTTCGACGCGGATGCCGGCCAGGGTGCTGACCGCGAAGAACCTGCGATAGTTCAGTTCGCTGTCCGCCCGCCGCCAGGAGACCAGCTCATAGTGCTGGCGGTCGTGGACATCCCTCGGCGAATCACCTTCGGTATAGGAGCCCGCCGCCAAGGGGAAACGGTGGTCATAGTAGCGGAGTTCGCCATCCGTGACCTTGAGCTGGTCCACATCGTCATCGGAGCCCAGCACGGGTATCCGGATCCGGCCGCGGCCAAAGTCCCAGTCGACGTCGAACGCGTCCGCGTAACGCGAATCCCGCCCCTCTGCCAGCAGCGACCACCACCAGGGGTTCTGCGGTGGTGACGCCACACCCACGTGGTTGGGGACGATGTCCACCAGGACGCCCATGCCGTGTTCGCGGGCAGCCCTGGACAGGGCAAGCAGCCCGTCCGGGCCGCCGCGCTCAGGGTCAACCGCGGAGGGGTCGGTGACGTCATAGCCGTGGTCCGACCCCTGCTCAGCCGTCAGGATGGGTGAGAGGTAGACCCAGTCAACACCGAGGGACTTCAGGTATGGAACCTTGGCCGCTGCGTCAAAGAGGGTGAAGCTGCGGCGGATCTGCAGCCGGTATGTCGACGCCGGAATCCTCATTTTGCAGGGCCTTTCGGCTTGCTGACCTTCTTCGTTTTCTTTGGCTCCGGTACGGTCGGCGTGCTCAGCGCTTCGGTCTCGCTGGTGCTTGTCTGGGTCAGCGCAGCCAGGGACGCAGCTACGGAGTGGTCCGGTTCCGCCTCCTCCACCATGTGGGCCCTCAGGACTACCAAGGACTTGGCGTCAACAGGAATGGACTGGCCGGCCTTCACAGGTGCCGTGTCCGCGTTGTGGCCGGCGGTGTCGATGATGATGTCCCATGCAGGTGCGTATTCGTCATTGGGAAGAACGAACTTCACCATGTCGTCATGTGCGTTGAAGTACAGCAGGAAGTTCACATCGGTAATCCGGCGTCCTCGGACGTCCTTGCCTTGGATCCCGTCACCGTTGAGGAACATGCCTACCGAACGGCCGAAACCGCTGTCCCAGTCCTCAGGTTTCATGGTGTCGCCGTCGACGTCCAGCCATACGATGTCAGGCAGCCGTTCGCCTTCCCCCCTCAGCACGGGGCGTCCATCGAAGAACCGGCTCCGACGGAACGTGGGGTGCTTGGCGCGCAATGCGTTGACGGCGGAGGTGAACTCCACGAGGGGCTGGTCGATGTTCTCCCAGTTGATCCACGTCAGTTCGGAGTCCTGGCAATACCCGTTGTTGTTGCCCTGCTGGGTGCGTCCAAGCTCGTCGCCGTGCAACAGCATGGGGACACCCTGGGACAGCAGCAGGGATGCTATGAAGTTCCGCTGCTGGCGGGCGCGCAAGCCCAGGACAGCCGGATCGTCGGTGGGACCCTCGGCCCCGCAGTTCCAGGAACGGTTGTGGGATTCGCCGTCGTTATTGCCTTCGCCGTTCGCCTCGTTGTGCTTCTCGTTGTAAGACACCAGATCGGAGAGGGTAAAGCCATCGTGGGCCGTCACAAAGTTGATCGAAGCCACGGGGCGGCGGCCCGAGTGCTCGTAGAGGTCTGCGGAGCCGGTGATGCGTGAGGCGAATTCGCCCAGGGTGGCCGGCTCGCCGCGCCAGAAATCGCGGACGGTGTCGCGGTATTTTCCGTTCCATTCCGTCCACTGTGGCGGGAAGTTGCCCACCTGGTAACCGCCGGGCCCAACATCCCACGGCTCAGCGATGAGCTTGACCTGGGACACTACCGGGTCCTGCTGGATGAGTTCGAAGAAGGTGGAGAGTTTGTCGACGTCGTAGAACTCCCGGGCAAGGGTGGAGGCGAGGTCGAAGCGGAAGCCATCCACGTGCATTTCCGTGACCCAGTACCGCAGTGAGTCCATCAGCAGTTGCAGGGAGTGCGGCTGGCGCACGTTTAGCGAGTTGCCGGTACCGGTGTAGTCCATGTAGTGCTTTTCGTCGCCCTCCATCAGCCGGTAGTAGGAGGCGTTGTCGATGCCCTTGAAGGACAGCGTGGGGCCAAGGTGGTTGCCTTCGGCGGTGTGGTTGTAAACCACGTCCAGGATCACTTCGATGCCGGCCCGGTGCAGGGAGCGCACCATGGCCTTGAAGTCCTGGACCTGCTGGCCGGTGTCGCCGGTGGAACTGTAGGTGTTCTGCGGGGCGAAGAAGCCGATGGTGTTGTAGCCCCAGTAGTTGTTCAGGCCCTGGTCCTGGAGTGTGCCGTCATTGACGAACTGGTGCACCGGCATCAGTTCGATGGCGGTGACGCCGAGCTTCTGCAGGTGCGAGATGACGGAAGGGTGCGCCACCCCGGCGTAGGTGCCGCGCTGCTCCTCGGGGATCTCGGGGTGCAGCTGGGTCAGGCCCTTGACGTGGGCCTCGTAGATCACCGATTTGTGGTACGGAACCCGGAGGTTGTGGTCGCCGTCCCAGTCGAAGAACGGGTTGATGACCACGCCCATCATCATGTGCGGCGCGGAGTCCTCGTTGTTGATGGAATCCGGCTCGCCGAGGTTGTAGGAGAAGAGCGACGGGTCCCAGTCCACCTGCCCGTGCACTGCCTTGGCGTACGGGTCCAGGAGGAGCTTGTTAGGGTTGAACCGGTTTCCGGAAGCGGGGTCGTACGGACCGTGGACACGGTAGCCGTACTTCTGCCCTGGCTGCACCTGGGGGATGTAGCCGTGCCACACGTAGCCGTCCACTTCGTCCAGACCGAAGCGCGTCTCCACGCCGTCGTCGTCGAAGAGGCACAGCTCTACCTTTTCAGCACGTTCGCTGAACAGCGCGAAGTTCGTGCCGGTTCCATCAAAAGTGGCTCCCAGCGGATAAGCCGATCCGGGCCAGATTTCCATGCATGCTCCTCATCGTTGTTCGACCGCGCAGTCCGGACTTCCCGGTCCACGCCGCCGTGCAAAACCTATGCCTACCGTAACGGGTGGCTGTGACTGTTACGTTTCCGGCCGCCTATTAACTAAGCATGCTGACTTTACCCCAAGCTGCAGGTAAGGCATCCGCGATCCGGCCGGCCGTCAGTGGCCCGCCCCCGGACGCAGCGGCTCCGGCGCGGCCGTGCAGGCTCGCAGCCAGGGCGGCAATGGCAGCCCAGCGTTCGTCCGGATCGATGCCCGCATCACGGAAATGGCCGACGTCGGGCCCCAACTGTGCGAGCAGCGCACCAATGATTCCGGCCAGGACATCGCCGCTGCCGGCGGAGGCAAGCCAGGGCGTGCCGTCCGCCTGGCTGTAGAAGTCCTGGAAGGGGGACGCCACCAGGGTGGTGGCGCCTTTGAGGAGGACAGTGGCCTCCGTAAGCCCCGCGGCCAGCCGGACGGCCCCAAGAGTGTTCGCCTCCACTGCGGCGCGGCCCGAGTATGGATGGTCAGCATCCAGCCGCTGCAGCAGGGACGCCAGTTCGCCGGCATGGGGCGTGAGGACCACCTGAGGGGCAAGGATCAGTGGCAGGGCTGGGAGGGCACCGGCATCGGCGATAGTGGGCAGCCCCGAGTCCACGGCGTCACGCGCGCGCTGGAGCTGTTCGTGGTCATCCGGGCCCATACCGGAGCCCACCAGCCAGGCCTGGACATGGGTGCTGGCCACCGATCCGGTGCCGCACACGACCTCGGGACAGGACTGCCTGACCAGGTCGGCCACCTCGGGCGGGCCGAGGTACCGCACCATGCCCACGCCCGCGGCCAGGGCACCCCGGCAGGTCAGTGCGGCCGCTCCGGGATAGGTGGCGGATCCGGCCACCACGCCCAGGACGCCGCGCGAATATTTGTGGGATCGCCGGGCGGGCTGCGGGAGGAGCCGCGCCAGGTCGGCGGTTTCGAGCCGATGCAGGGCCGGCCATGGGAGATGCTCTTCGATTCCGATCGGGATCACCTCAAGGCGGCCGGCGTGGTCCGCCCCGGGATCGGCCAGCAGCCCTGCTTTCGCGGCCCCGAAGGTGACGGTCAGGCCGGCGGACAGTACCGGGCCGTGGACCTCGCCGGTGTCGGCGTCAACCCCACTGGGCACGTCGCAGGCCACCACAAGGGGTGCGTGTTGGCCGGACAGCGCGGCCACCAGTGCCGCCGGCGTTCCGCGAAGCCCTCCTTGGGCGCCCGTCCCCAGGACAGCATCGATCACGACGTCGGCGCGCCCCGTTTCGGCGGTCAGCTGGCTAAGCGTGGCGTCGGTGAGCCAGTGGACGCGGCCGCCGGCACGCTCAAAAGCAGCCAGCGCCTCCGGGTGCGCCGAATCAGCGGTGAGTACCGCCGTCGTTCGCATTCCCCGGGCGGCGAGGAAGGAAGCGGCGAAGAGACCGTCGCCGCCATTGTTCCCCTTGCCCGCCAGGACAGCCACGCTGGCACCGTAGAGCCGCTGGCCCCGGGCCTGCAGCTCGCGGACCACCGCGTTGGCGAGGCCGTGCGAGGCGCGCTGCATGAGGGCAGCCCCCAGGCCTGAGGCCAGCAGTGGCTGTTCGGCTTCCCTGATCTGGGTTCCGGTGTAGGCGCTGATCATGGCGTCAGGTCCGCAGGCCGGTTGAGCCTTGAGGCTCTCAGCCTTCAGCCAGGACAGTGGCCGTGGCTATCCCGCCGTCGTGGCTCATCGAGAGGTGCCAGCGCTTGACACCCTTGGACTCAGCCACCGCAAGCACAGTGCCCTTGACCTGGATGGTGGGCCCGTTCTGGTCCAGGCCGATCCAGCAGTCCTGCCAGTTCATGCCAGCCGGCGCGCCGAGGACCTTGGCCACAGCCTCCTTGGCTGCGAACCTCGCTGCCAGGGACCGGGTGTTCAGCTCCCGCTCCGCGGGGACAAACAACCGGTCCCGCAGCCCGGGGGTGCGTTCAAGCTGACGGCCGAACCGCTCGATGTCTACAACGTCTACGCCTATGCCAACAATCATGCGGCTTATTCTACGGTGACGCTCTTGGCCTCCCGGTGCGCCGTGCCCGGCATGCCGGGTCCCGTGCGGCACCGGGACCTGCGCAAATGCGTCACTTTTGGACCTCCGGCGCAGAGGGTACCCCGTGATTCCGGGCGACCCCTGTTTGAGTACCGGTAATAGTTACGCAAACCCGTTAGGAACAGGCACGAACGCAGAACGCCCCGGGCAACTGGCCCGGGGCGTTCTGTGGGAATCAACCGACTTGCTGACGTTCAGCCTGCGGTTACTCTACGGTGACGCTCTTGGCCAGGTTGCGTGGCTGGTCTACGTCGTACCCCTTGGCCGAGGCGAGTTCCAGGGCGAAGATCTGCAGCGGAACCGTGGTGAGGAGGGGCATCAACAGCGTGGGCGTCTCCGGAACGTAGAAGACGTGCTCGGCGTAAGCCTTCACGGCCTCGTCGCCTTCTTCAGCCACAACCAGGGTGCGGGCGCCCCGGGCGCGGACTTCCTGGATGTTGCTGACAACCTTGGCGTGCAGGGAATCACGGCCGCGCGGCGAGGGGACCACTACGAAGACCGGCTGGCCTTTGTCGATGAGGGCGATGGGGCCGTGCTTCAGCTCGCCGGCGGCAAAGCCCTCGGCGTGGATGTACGCGATTTCCTTGAGCTTGAGCGCGCCTTCCAGGGCAACCGGGTAACCCACGTGGCGTCCCAGGAACAGGACGGATTTCTCGTCCTTCATGCTGCGGGCCAGTTCGCGGAGCGGTCCTGAGTTGTCCAGGATGGTCTGGATCTTCGCGGGGATCTTGGACAAGTCTGCCAGGACGTCCTTGATCTGCCCGGAGAAGATGTTGCCACGCAGCTGCGCGAGGTACAGGCCGAGGAGGTAAGCGGCGGTGATCTGGGCCAGGAAAGCCTTCGTGGAGGCCACTGCAATTTCCGGACCCGCGTGGGTGTACAGCACAGCATCTGATTCGCGCGGGATAGTGGACCCGTTGGTGTTGCAGATCGAGATGGTCTTGGCGCCCTGCTCCCGGGCGTAGCGGACGGCCATCAGGGTGTCCATGGTTTCCCCGGACTGGCTGATCGAAACCACCAGCGTGTTGGCGTCCAGGATCGGATCGCGGTAGCGGAACTCGTGGGCAAGCTCCACTTCCGTGGGGATCCGGCACCAGTTCTCGATGGCGTACTTGGCCACCGTGCCGGCGTAGGCAGCGGTGCCGCAGGCCAGGACGATAATCTTGTTGACCTGTTTCAGCAGCTCGACGTCGATGCGGATTTCGTCCAGGGTCAACTTGCCGTTGATGTCCGAGCGGCCCAGCAGGGTCTGCGCCACGGCGTCGGGCTGGTCGTTGATCTCCTTCTCCATGAAGGAGCTGTAACCGCCCTTTTCAGCCGAGGCGGGGTCCCAGTCAACGTGGTATTCCTTGCCGGCGGCGAAGTTGCCGAAGAAATCGGTGATCTCCACGGTATCGGCGGTGATGGTGACGATCTGGTCCTGGCCCAGTTCCACCGCGCGGCGGGTGTAATCGATGAAGCCGGAGACGTCGGAACCAAGGAAGTTCTCGCCGTCGCCCAGTCCAACCACCAGCGGCGAGTTGCGGCGGGCGGCAACCACAACGTCCGGCTGGTCGGCGTGGACGGCAAGGAGCGTGAAGGCACCCTCGAGGCGCTGGCAGGCGAGCTGCATGGCCTTGGTCAGGCCGCCGTTGCTGGTGTCGCCGTGAAGTTTGGTGCGGAAGATGTCACCAAGGAGTGCGGCGGCCACTTCGGTGTCCGTCTCGGAAGCGAAGGTGACGCCCTTAGCCAGCAGCTCCAGCTTGAGCTCGGCGAAGTTTTCGATGATGCCGTTGTGGATCAGGGCCAGCTTGCCGCCGTCCGACAGGTGCGGGTGGGCATTCTGGTCCGTCGGGCCGCCGTGAGTGGCCCAGCGCGTGTGGCCGATGCCGGTCAGCGTTTCCGGCAGCGGATGGGCCTGAAGCTCATCAAGGAGGTTGCTCAGCTTTCCGGACTTCTTGCGGGACGAGATGACGCCGTCTGCTACAACAGCCACTCCCGCGGAGTCGTAACCCCGGTACTCAAGGCGGCGCAATCCTTCGAGGACTACATCCAGCGCACTGTGACCGGCAATTCCCTGGCCAGTCGAACGGCCTACATATCCTACGATTCCACACATAAGCTCCAGCTTATCGGCAGCCGCAAGGAGATCCGTAACTGATAGGGCCCGGCAAGCCAGCGACGGGCGCCGACTGCATGGCCGTGGAAGCGGACGGCCATGTCTTGCATTTCGCTCTCAGCCGCGTGAAGGGCAGAATCTCTAAAGTGACAGTGCAACGCAATGAAGCGAACGGCGAAGGCGTCTCCCCGTTCGTTGAGCTGGACCGGCAAACCTGGTCCCGGCTCGCAGCCCAGATGGAACAGCCTCTGAATGAGGAGGATATTGTCCGTCTGCGTGGCCTCGGCGATCCCCTGGATATGAAGGAGGTCCGCGAGGTCTATCTGCCGTTGTCCCGCCTCCTCCACCTGTATGTCGAAGCGGCTGGCCAGCTTCACGCCGCCACCACCACCTTCCTGGGCGAACAGACCCAGCGCACTCCTTTTGTCATCGGCGTCGCCGGCTCAGTCGCGGTGGGCAAGTCGACCATCGCCCGTGTACTCCGCGAGATGCTCCGGCGCTGGCCGGGGACGCCCAATGTGGAACTGATTACCACTGACGGGTTCCTCTACCCCCTGGCCGAGCTCAAGCGGCGCCAGCTGCTGGAGCGAAAGGGCTTCCCGGAGTCGTATGACCGGCGGGCGCTGTTGCGGTTCGTCAGCGAGATCAAGGGCGGCGCGGAGGAAGTCCGGGCTCCTTGGTACTCCCACGTCACGTACGACATCGTTCCGGACAAGGAAGTGGTGGTCCGCCGCCCGGACGTGCTCATCGTGGAGGGCCTGAACGTCCTCGCCCCGGCCCGCCCCCGCCACGACGGCCGCCAAGGGCTTGCCCTGAGCGACTTCTTCGACTTTTCGATCTATGTGGACGCCCCGACGTCCTACATCGAGGAGTGGTATGTGGAGCGGTTCCGGAAGCTCCAGAGCACGGCGTTCGCGCAGCCGGAATCCTACTTCCACCGGTATGCGACGCTCTCCGAAGCCGAGGCCGAGCGTACAGCCCGGGATATCTGGAAGCGCATCAACGAGCCCAACCTGGAGGAAAATGTCCTCCCCACGCGCGGCCGCGCGCAGCTGGTGCTGTCCAAGGACGCTGACCATTCCATCCGCCGTATGCTCCTGCGCAAGGTCTAGCACGCATGTGCCACGACTGTTCGGCTCTCGACGGCACGCCTGCGGCTGGCACGAGCCGGCGCAGCTTTGCCCGCTTCCTCGCAGCCGGTGCAGGGCTGACCGTACTGGCAGCCTGCACACCCGTCGCACCCGCCCAGGTGCCGCCGTCGTCGTCCACCACCCTCCCTCCTGCAGCTTCCCCTTCTCCGGTCGCGGTTGCCACTTCTGAAAGTCCGACGGCGGCAGTTGAGCCAGTGTCGGAGGCGCCGGTTGCGCCCTCTCCGGCTGCCACGCTCCCGCGGCAGTTCTCGCTGACCGATCCCGCCAGTCCCTGGCTGGTGGTCAACAAACACCGGCCTTTGGTTCCGGCCGAGTACATTCCCGCGGACCTGGTGCAGCCCAACGTCCGGGTCATTGTGTCCGGGGAAGCCGCCCTCCTGAACAGCACGACGGCGGCAGCCGCGGAAGCAATGTTCGCTGCGGCTGCGCAGGACGGGGTCAGCATCACCCTGGCGAGCGGCTACCGTTCCTACAGCACGCAGGTGGCCACGTACAACGGGTACGTGGCGGCACGGGGGCAGGCCGACGCGGACACCGCCAGCGCGAGGCCTGGGTATTCAGAGCACCAAACGGGCTGGTCCTTCGACATCGGCGACGGCGGCGGGGCGTGCGGCTTCCAGCCCTGCTTCGCGGACCAACCGGCCGCGGTCTGGGTCAGGGCCAACGGCCACCGGTTCGGCTTCATCGTCAGGTATCCGTGGATGTTCCACCCGATCACCGGGTACTACTACGAGCCGTGGCACCTGCGGTACATCGGCGTCGAGGCCGCCACGGACATGGCCAACCGTGGCATCAGCACGCTGGAGGAGTACTTCGGTGTGGAGGCTGCGCCGGGGTATCCCTGAACCAGGTCGTTTGGTTCCCGACACGCAGGCACAAATTAACACTCCTGTCACCGGGGGCTAACCCACCTGCGCTAGCTTGGATCCTATGCTCACCGGATTCAAGAATTTCATTATGAAGGGCAATGTCGTTGACCTTGCCGTCGCAGTAGTGATGGGCGCCGCCTTCGGCGCCGTCGTCACCTCGATTGTCGAAGGCCTGCTCACGCCACTGATCGGACGTCTGTTCAGTGCCAAGGGCATTGAGGAAATGCAGTGGGAGGGATTCATGTATGGATCCGTCATCTCCTCCATCATTTCCTTCCTCCTGATCGCCTCCGCCATCTACTTTGTGGTGGTCCTTCCGATGAACCACATGATTGAACGCCGCAACCGCCGGCTGGGAATCGACAAGGACGTTAAGGAAGAAGCGGCCGAAGACCCGCAGATCGCCCTGCTGACAGAGATCCGGGATTCGCTGCAGAGCCGGTCCAACTAGGTTTTTCCTACAACAAAGCGGCCCTTCCGGACGGAAGGGCCGCTTTGTTGTCTCTGGGATCAGTCTGTGACGAGTTCCAGTGCGAGCTCCGTGCGGACCACCTGGGCGAGGCGCTCGGCGATGGACTGTGCCGTCGCCTCGTCACCTGCCTCCACCATGACGCGGACCACGGGCTCAGTGCCTGAGGGGCGAAGCAGGACGCGTCCGGTATCGCCGAGTTCAGCTTCTGCGACGGCCACTGACGCCGCAAGGGTTTCAGAGCTGTGGACACGGGTCCGGTCCACGCCGCGGACGTTGATAAGGACCTGCGGGAGTTTGGTCATGACCGTGGCAAGCTGCTTGAGTGGACGGCCAGTCATGGCGATTTGGGCGGCTAGCTGCAAACCGGTAAGCACGCCGTCACCGGTGGTGGCGTGGTCGGCGAAGATCACGTGCCCGGACTGTTCGCCACCGAGGTTGTAACCGCCTTCGCGCATGCTTTCGAGGACGTACCGGTCCCCGACTGCTGTCTCGCGGATGCTGATGCCTGCTTCGCGGAGGGCAATCTTCAGGCCGAGGTTGCTCATGACCGTGGCCACCAAGACATCGTCCTTGAGCTTCCCAGCCGCCTTCAGTGCCACGGCGAGGATGGCCATGATCTGGTCGCCGTCTACTTCGTTGCCTTCATGGTCCACGGCAAGGCAGCGGTCGGCGTCGCCGTCGTGCGCGATACCCAGGTGCGCACCATGCTTCACCACGGCTTCCTTGAGCGGGCCAAGGTGCGTGGAGCCAACGCCGTCGTTGATGTTGTGGCCGTCGGGATCCGCGCCGATGACCACAACGTCAGCGCCGGCGTCCTTAAAGACCTGGGGCGAGCAGCCGCTGGCGGCGCCGTGCGCGCAGTCCAAGACCACCTTGATACCTTCCAGGCGGTGCGGCAGCGTGCGCAGCAGGTGCACGATGTAACGGTCCTCCGCATCGGAGAACCGTTGAATCCGGCCCACCTCGGCGCCGACGGGGCGAACCGGCTCGCTGTTCATCTGCGCCTCGATGGCATCCTCGACGTCGTCCGGGAGCTTCTGGCCGCCTCGGGCAAAGAACTTGATGCCATTGTCGGGCGCCGGGTTGTGGGACGCTGAAATCATCACGCCGAAGTCGGCGTCCAGGTCAGCCACAAGGTAGGCCGCAGCCGGCGTTGGGAGCACGCCGGCATCGTAGACATCGATGCCGGAGCTGGAGAGCCCTGCCTCGACGGCTGCGGCGATGAACTCGCCGCTCGCACGCGGGTCCCGGGCTACGACGGCACGGGGCCGGCTGCCGTTTGTATTGCGGTCATGGCCCAGTACGACGGCGGCCGCCTGGGCCAGCTGCATCGCCAGCTCCGCAGTGAGCAGACCGTTAGCCAGGCCCCGGACACCATCTGTTCCAAATAATCTAGACACCGGTCAAGTCTAGAGGATGGGGGCTCCGGGCCTCCTACCCGTGGCCAGGATCAAAAGGAGCCCAAGAACTCCGGCCAACATGAGGACGAGTCATCTGTCACGGCTGGAGGATCTCCGGCAATGACTCATTTCGCATGGCTAGCGTCGTGCCACAGCGGCGGCCTTCGCAGAGCGCATGCGATCCGTGACGACTTGGCCAGCGCCGCCCGCCAGCCGCTGGCTCGGTCTTTCCACCAGGCGAAAGAAGACCTCGGCTGCCAGTAGCGACAAGGGGAAAGCGATGAGCGCGACGTACAAGGGGTTTGTTGCGTGAAGAAGGAAGGCTACGGACACAACGATCGGTTCATGGACTAAGTAGAGGCTGAATGACCGTATTCCTAACCAGTGAACCACGGAATTATTGCCTATTGCGATGGTTGGTGACCATGCGATGAATGCAAAGATCAGGAGTGCGCCGCCAATGGAAGCCGTGGCGATAAAAACCGGCAGTTGGGGGAAAAGCCAGTGCGAACACAGCAGAATTAAGGAGGCTACAAGCAGGCCGGCCCATCCGAAAGGTCCTAGCTTCCGTCCCCACCGCTCCAAGACATCGCGCCTGGTGGCCATGAGGACACCGACTCCGAACATCGGAAGGAATACCGGAAGCGCCGCATACTGCACGTTCCCGACCGCGATAATAAGAAAAAGGCCCACAATGCCGAGAAGCCACGTACGCCGCATGCGAATGGCGACCACGACGTAAAAGGGCAAAAGTAGAGAAAAAAGCATCTCCCACTGGAGCGACCAGAGCGGCGAGTTGAGAGAACCGGCACCTCGTAGTAAGAAGGCATCAACGAGTACATTAGGCGCCTCGTCGTGCAGGTTCACCCACGAGCTGAATTCTGGGCTGGCCACCCGTGGAACTGTCCAAGCCATCAGCAGCGCGAAAATCAGGGAAGCCCAGACGGGTAAATAGATCCTGATCATACGCTTTGGAAAGTAGGCCCCCCAACGTGGTCGAGAGGCGCCAGTAAAGGGAATAGTCAGAACGAATCCTGACAGGATAAAGAAAACGTAAACTGCTTCCTTGCCGGCCCAGACCAGGTGAAGCGGTGTGAAAGTTGCCCACCAGACCCACGAGTCCATCGGTGCCACTCCACCGCTTTCGATGGCTCCAACGAGCTGCGGCGATACGAGGAGGCAGTGGTGTATTAGCACTACCAGCGCAGCAAGGCCCCTCAACCCATCGAGTGCCGTGTAGCGCGAGTGTACGCGGATGTTTTCGGAGTCCCCCATGCCCCAACATTAGGGGTCGGGGGAATCGGCGCACCTCAGTAGTGACTACGCATATCCCAGCACCGCTGTAAACGTGGACTACTTGGTTTCTTGAGGGGGTACTTGTCTTTCGGGAAAAGCCTCGCCACCGGTCGTGAACCACCCCTACCATTCGATGCATGACACCTAGCTATGGGGGCTTGGCGCTCGAAATTGTAGTACCGGTTTTCAATGAGGAAGCCGTACTCAAAAACAGCATCTCAAGGCTCGCCGAATACCTGACGCTCGAAATGCCGTCGACGTGGAAAATTACTATTGCGGACAATGCAAGCACCGACCGAACCCCGGAGATTGCTGCTCGACTCAGCGAGCAATTGCCCAACGTCGAGTACCGCCGTCTGGAAGTAAAAGGACGGGGGTACGCTCTCCGGGATGCCTGGGGAGCTTCTGAGGCAAAAGTTCTTGCCTACCTGGATGTAGACCTATCGACTGACCTTGCTGCTCTTCCGCCTTTGGTTGCTCCCCTCCTGTCCGGGCACTCCGATATTTCGATAGGCACCCGACTGGGACAGAGTTCACGGGTCAGCCGAGGTCCGAAGCGGGAATTCATTTCGCGTTCGTACAATTTCCTGCTGCGCCGGACAATGCAGGTGCGCTTTTCGGATGCGCAATGTGGCTTCAAGGCAATTCGCGCGGATGTCGCCAAACGCTTGCTTCCACATGTTGAGGACAACGGCTGGTTCTTTGACACTGAGCTGCTCATCATCGCGGAACGTTCTGGACTCCGTATCCACGAAATTCCCGTGGACTGGATCGACGATCCGGACAGCCGGGTAAATATCAAGCAGACGGCTTACGACGACCTCCGCGGTATGGTCCGGGTGGCCAGCTCGCTGGTAAGAGGGTCAATCCCTGTTCAGGCGATTTACGCCGAGCTCGGCCGGCGGCCTATCGTGCCGCCCGGCCGTCCCAGCTTCTTCGGGCAGGTGATCCGGTTTGGCCTTGTCGGTGTTGTCTCGACACTCGCCTTTGCACTGCTTTATTTGGTGTTACAAGGTCCTTTCGGCGCCCAACAGGCCAACTTCCTAGCCCTGCTCATGACGGCTGTCGGCAACACAGCTGCCAACCGACGATTCACATTTGGCATCAGCGGACCGGCCAAATTGTTTACCCAGCAATTCCAGGGTTTGATCGTATTTTTGCTGGCTTGGGGAATTACTTCATCCTCGCTACTTATACTCCACGCAGTCAACGGCGACGCCTCGCCCAGCTCGGAGTTGCTAACTCTGACGGCCGCCAACATCTTCGCAACCCTGATGCGGTTCGTTCTGCTCCGGATCTGGGTCTTCCGAGTACGACTCAGTGAAGGCCGGTCCGCGGTGCTTGCGCTCCGCCCAGCAGGACAGTCCGTCCGTTGAGCGTCGCTGAGGCGAGCCGCACTACGGCCGCGCTTGCCGTGAGCGTTGCCCGCAGGCCATTGCGGTGGGAGCAGTTTGGACTTGCTGTTCTCCTCGTGACGACGTCCGTGACGTTCCTGTGGGGGTTGGACCGCAATGGCTGGGCGAACCCGTACTACTCCGCGGCGGCCCAAGCAGGTTCCCAGGACTGGAAAGCCTTTTTCTTTGGGTCCCTCGATGCCGGCAACCTCATTACTATCGACAAACCGCCGCTCAGCATCTGGATCATGTCGCTCTCCGTCCGGCTCTTCGGACTCAATTCCTGGGCCCTTCTGGTCCCGCAAGCCCTCATGGGTATCGCGACAACCTGGTTGATCTATAAAATCATTCGCCGCAGCCACCCCGCCGCTCCCGCGTTGCTGGGCGGCCTGATCTACGCCAGCACGCCCGTGGTGCTTCTAATGTCACGGTTCAACAACCCTGAGCCATTGATGGGACTCTTAACAACTGCCGCCGTCTATTTCACCCTCAGGGCCATGGATAACAACCGCTGGGGCTGGTACATACTGGCAGGGGCCGCCTTGGGCCTCGGGTTCATGGCAAAGCAGATCCAGGCATTCCTCGTTATTCCCGCACTAGTACTTGCGGTGCTTCTGTTCGGAGCGGGCACCTTGGGCTCCCGATTTGTCCGGCTGTTGGTTGCGCTCACAACCTTGATTATCGCCGGCGGTTGGTGGATGGCCGTGGTAGACCTGACTCCGGCCGGTAACCGGCCTTATGTTGGCGGCTCTGCAACGAACAGCATGCTGGAATTGACTCTCGATTACAACGGATTGGCACGCTTTCTCCGGTTTGGCGCAGACCATCAGTCAGGAAAATCAGTCCCGCTAGCCGGGTCGGATGCTATCTACGACGGCGGCCCCGGACGTCTATTCAATGCAAATTTTGCACCCGAAGGTGCGTGGCTGCTTTTCACTGCGCTAATTTCTGCATTGGCCCTGATACTGCTCTGGCGGCAGTCCGGCACCGGCCGTCCAGCTACACGCCTGATGACCGTGGGCGTTGTGTGGCTGGTCTCCGTCTACGTTGTGGTGAGCTACATGGGCACGATGACCCACTCTTACTACATATTCTCCGTCGCGGCTCCGGTGGCGATCGTCGTTCCTCTGGGACTCAACCTGCTATGGAATCAACGGCAGAGGTTCGTCCCCCGCATGATCGGCGCCATTCTTGTTGCCGGGACCGGATACATAGGAATCCGGATTTTCCAGTACAGCAACGAGTGGGGGTTCTGGCCGCTCGTTGTGGCTGGCACTACATGCCTTGCGTCTGCGGCGTGGCTGGCCCCCGAAAAAAAGATCCCTCGGCCGGTGACTTTAGGGCTCGTAACGGTAGCAATAGTAATGTCGCCGGTTTCAACCGACATGATTACGTTGTCGAAACCCCAGTCCGGGACAAATCCCCTATCAGGACCAACGAGCAATAACCCTAATGCGCTTTCTGCTCATCTTGACGCTGCCCGCCTCGGGAATCCACCCTTGGCACGCCATCTGGGATTTGGCGTTCAGCCTTCAACGGATGTAACGACGCTACTTAAGGAAGCAGGCAATTCGGAATGGGCGGCCGCGACTTACACGGCGCAAAATGCGGCCCAGTATCAGCTCGCATCGCAAAGACCAGTAATTGCGCTGGGCGGGTGGCTTGGTCATGACCCAGCACCTACATTCGAGCGGTTCAAGATGCTTGTTGAGAAAAGGGAGATCGGTTACTTTATCTGGCAGCAACCGATCGTGGACGGAGTACCGCTTGGACGGGATGCCACCGCCATAACTGATTGGGTTCAGGCCAATTTCAAGGCGAAGGATGTTGACGGTGTCCGAATCTACGATCTTAGAAAATAAGGGCCTGGCCAGCATAGGCCAAAATCGACGGGGCCCTGGCCGACCTGCTTGGGAGACCGTCACCCTGATCATCATTCTGCTGGCAGCCTCCGTCCTTTATGTCTGGGGATTGGCTGGGAACGGCTGGGCGAATGCATACTACTCGGCTGCCGTCCAGGCTGGGCTTCATGACCCCGTATCCTACTTCTTCGGATCCGCGGACTGGGGAAACTCCGTATCGGTCGATAAGCCGCCTCTGAGTCTGTGGATCGTGGGACTGTCCGTCCGCATCTTTGGGCTGAACACTTGGGCCCTGCTGCTCCCCCAAGCCGCGATGACGATGGGCAGCACCTTTTTGATCTACCGTTTGGCCCGGAGGCACTTGCCCGCGTACGCGGCACTCCTTTCTGCCGCCGTTTTCGCCACCACACCCATCACCGTTCTGCTGGCACGATACAACAACCCGGATCCACTGATGGTGTTGCTGATGCTCGCGGCCCTTTACGCAGGGATCCGAGCCACTGAATCGGGACGAGTCCGGTGGCTGTTCGTGGTGGCGGGATTCCTCGCCCTCGGATTCCTTACGAAACAGCTTCAGGCATTCATGGTGTTGCCAGCTATCGTGTTGGTCTACTGCCTCTACGTCCGGCATTCCTGGAAGCAGCGGACCGCCGCACTTGCCATGGCTGGTCTCTTTCTGGCTGCAGGCTCCTTGGCTTTGCCGGTCGCCGTTGATCTGACGCCCCCTGGCTCGCGCCCCTATGTGGGCGGTTCAACGACCAACAGCATGCTTGAGCTGACACTTGGTTACAACGGTATCGATCGCATCATGCAAAAGGATGACGGGCGCTCTGCGGCGCTGACACCTCAAGAATTCCAGGGCGACGCTTCGGATGCGGGCCTTTTTCGCTTATTCAACTCAAACTATGGCCAAGAGTCCGGTTGGCTGTTGCTCCCTGCCTTCATGGTCTGCGTCGTCATCGTTGCCCAAGCGCTCCGGCGGCGCAGCGCCGTCACCCCGGCCTTCGCCTTGGGTGCAGCGGTCTGGATGCTCACGACATACTTCGTGCTCAGTTTCATGGGTAATAGCATCCATTCGTATTACACGGCTTCGATTGCGGCGCCTCTAGCGCTTTGTGTCGGAATAGGCAGCCACCTGCTTATTTCATCACCCAAATCAATACGGTGGCGTATCGGAAGCGCCGCGATAGTAGTTTTGAGCGCCATTTTCTCAAACGCAATGTGGCAACTGAGTGCTTCCTATCCGGAAGCCGCAGGAAGGGCATTGTTGATGACCGGACTGGCCGCGGGTGCAGTGCTCTCCGTACCAGCCCCTTTCACGTGGGTGAAGCCCGCTGCGGCGTGGCTGGGCATCGCTAGCCTGCTTGTTGGACCCGTCGCGTGTTCGGTCCTTACTCTGTCCAATCCGCAGCAGGGCTCCAACCCGCTTTCCGGGGGGCTCACGCGAAGCCCAACCAGCCTCAGTCGCTTCCTGGACGGGGTGAAGAATCACAATCCCGCGGCGGTTACCGGGCTGGCCATCGGCATCACCCCAAGCGCGACCGTGTCCGAGTATCTCAGGAACGCTCCGCCAGGCTGCACGTGGGTCGCGGCTACATATCCAGGACAGACTGCTGCCCGCTTCCAGCTGGACTTGGGGCGGCCGGTGATGCCACTCAGCGGATTTGCGGCGATGGACCCCAGCCCAACCGTTGGGCAGTTCAAGGAGCTGGCCCAAGCCGGACGCGTTTGCTATTTGGTTGTGCAACCCGAGCAACTCACGGTGCCCGGGACCAACGCCGAGCTCTTGGCGATCCATAAGTGGGTCACAGAGAACTTCAAGGCCGAACAAATTGATGGTGTGACGATCTACGACCTCGACGGCTAGAAAGGACACTATGGACCTGCAGCAGCACTGCTGGGCCGGCTTGAGGGCCGTTTTCCAAGGCCCATAACAAAAGCCCGCCCCGCCAATGGCGGGACGGGCTTTAGTGCAAGCGGATTAGCGCTTGGAGTACTGCTGAGCCTTGCGGGCCTTCTTGAGACCGGCCTTCTTGCGCTCGATGACGCGGGCGTCACGCGAGAGGTAACCGGCCTTCTTCAGCGTGGCGCGGTTGTTCTCGACGTCGATCTCGTTCAATGAACGGGCGATGCCGAGACGCAGTGCGCCGGCCTGGCCAGAAATGCCGCCGCCGTGGATGCGTGCAATGACGTCGTAGGCGCCTTCGAGATCCAGGATCTTGAAGGGCTCGTTGACGTCCTGCTGGTGCAACTTGTTCGGGAAGTAGTTGTCCAGCGCGCGGCCATTAATGGTCCATTTGCCGGAACCCGGTACAACGCGGACACGGGCAACGGCTTCCTTACGGCGGCCAACTGCTGCGCCGGCGACGGTCAGGGCCGGACGTTCCTTCTTCGGCGCAGCGGCATCCGCAGCTGAGCTTTCAGAGGTGTAGCTGGTCAGGGTTTCCTCAGCCTCAACGGCTTCGGTGGTCTCTTCGTTCTGAGCCACGGTTCTCCTTGTATAGATAAGTTGTTTGGTGGCCAGGACTACTGGGCGACCTGGGTGATTTCGAAAGTCTTGGGCTGCTGGGCGGCGTGGGGGTGTTCCGCACCGCGGTACACCTTGAGCTTGCCCAGCTGCTGTGCAGCGAGGGAGTTCTTCGGGAGCATGCCCTTGATGGCCTTCTCAACGGCGCGGACCGGGTTTGATTCCAGGAGTTCCGCGTAGTTGACGGAGGTCAGGCCGCCCGGGTAGCCGGAGTGGCGGTATGCGCGCTTCTGCTCCAGCTTGGCACCGGTCAGGGCTACCTTCTCAGCGTTGATGATGATGACGAAGTCGCCCATGTCCATGTGGGATGCAAAGGTGGCCTTGTGCTTGCCGCGCAGCAGGATTGCGGTCTGGCTGGCAAGACGACCAAGGACAACGTCTGTGGCGTCAATGACGTGCCACTGGCGGTTGATATCGCCGGGCTTCGGGGTGTACGTACGCACGGTTTTTGCCTCGTTCTTGTTCTGGCGTTCTTGTTTAGGTGTCACTCAAGCGTGTGCACCTACTATCTATGCGCTACCGGAACAGAGGTGAGGGCTCCATGTAACCAGTCATCCTGAAGTCCCGAATGTGCTCGTTGAGTAGTTATCCTGCAACCGGATTCTCAAGCGGGCACGCATCATCGAGATAGGACACGCACAACGACTACCAATATTAGCTTGAAGCAGGCTCCAGGGTCAAAATGGGGTAGCCGGGCGCTATTCGCAGCCAACCGGCCTGACGCACGCAGGGGGCACTGTGATTTCTTGGGGCGAAGCCGGTTCGGCCGGTCCGCTGTTGGTGGCCGGTGCTGCTCTCCTGGGACTCATTCTCTCCCCCGTGGCGGAGTGGCTCATTTTCAGGCTCCTTCCCCGACTGGGCGGGCTGCCAGCTCGCCGCACTCGGATTACGACGGCGATAGTCACGGGCACTGCCTGCGCCGCCTTCGCGCTACGCTTCGGGAGTGATTCTGCGCTGCCGGCATTTATTCTCATGGGCGTACTGGGAGTGCAGCTGGCGAGAATCGATATTTCGCTGCATCTGTTGCCGAATCCCTTGGTTCTCCTGCTTTTATTGGCCGGCGCAGGCTTGTTTATAGTTTCCATTCTGACCGGGGGGCCTTGGCCGGACGTCCTCCGCGCGGTGGCTGGTGGCGCAATTCTCGCCGTCTTCTACTTGATTCTTGCGATTATCTCGCCGGGAGCCATCGGAATGGGCGACGTCAAGCTGGCCGGACCGCTTGGGCTCTACTTGGGGTACTTAGGTTGGAGCCAAGTGCTTTACGGCGCCCTTCTCGGCTTTGTCCTGAACGGCATCTTTACTCTTTTCGTTGTGTTGAAAAACCGTCCATTGAAGCCCAGTGAAGTGGCCCACGGGCCCTCAATGCTTGCTTCCGTGCTCTGCATTTCTCTCCTGTCCAGTTAGTTTTGGCCGGTCCACACAAAGTGCAACAACAACTGCCTGTGTGACCAGACCCGAGTAGTAGTCCGTAGACGCTGCTCTTAAATTGAGTACATCTGCTTGGCTTCCGAGTACGCGCTCCGAAGACCCCGAAAAAAGTCGAGTACTACTACGCATTGTTGCTCCGGACCCCAAATGACAATCTCTTCTTAGCGAAGTCCAGCCGCTAAGGATTTATGGGGGCAGCTGGAAATTCGTTGAAAGTATCCATTTCCAATTTCATCGAATTAAGGACAATAAAATGACTTCTCTCATGGTCTCGATGCTCGCCTTTGTCGCCGGCGTCAAGGATCGGTTCTCCTCCGAAAAGGGCGCGACTGCAACTGAGTACTCGCTGCTCATTGCATTCATCGCTTTCCTCATCATTGCCGGCGTTACATTGTTCGGCAACGCACTCAACGCCTGGTTCTCCAACCTTGGCTCCACGGTGGGCGCTTGGACAGTCTAGTCCTCCGCGATCAACCAGTGTGGGCCGCTTACGCCAGTGGCGAAGCGGCCCACACTATTTAGTCGGCAGTACCAAATTTCAGGGGGAACGTTGAGGAAGCGCAAACAATCCACAGGTGAGCGGTCTCGCGGCGCAGTCGCCGTCGAATTTGCTCTTGTCGCACCGATTCTCCTGGCTCTGGTTGCCGGCATCGTCGAATTCTCACATGCTTTCAATCTTCAGATTTCGGTCACCCAGGCGGCGCGGGAAGCGGCCCGGACGATGGCCATCACCAACGATCAGGTCGAAGCCGAGACCGCAGCCGAAAACGGCGCACCAGGCCTCGACACCACAGCTTTTGTCTTTACGTTCACCCCTACCGCCTGCGTGGCCGACGGGACGATCAACGTGGAAATTTCATATACCGCTGACACCCTGACCGGCATCTTCGGCAGCGATGTCACTTTGGTTGGAGTAGGAGCAATGCGATGCGGTGGTTAGGGAAACCGAAGGTCGACAAAGAGCGCGGTGCTGCGGGCGTCCTGGTAGCGGTTCTCATGCTCGTGCTCGTTGGCGCCGGAGCCATGGCAGTTGATGTCGGACAAATCTACGCAGAACGGGCCCAACTCCAGAACGGTGCCGACGCCGGTGCCATGGCCGTCATGCAAGCCTGTCACGAGACAGGTTGTACTCAGGATGAGGCCGAAGATATCGCTGCAGCTCTCGCGGACGGCAATTCCAACGATGGATCATCGACGGTATTTGAGGTGGACATGTCCGTCCCCGACGAGGTGACGGTCAGGACAACCACCCGGGACGGAACGAGCGGCGCGGGTTTCCTGCGGCAGATGTTCTCTTCCGCACTTGATGCCCCGCCGGCCACCGTGGGCGCCCACGCTACTGCAGGTCTTGAGTTCCCTTCGGGGGGCTCAGCATTTCCCTTGGCAATTTCTGATTGTCAGTACGACCTGTCCTCTACTGCGGCCACTGGCGAAATCCAGCTGATTAAGTACAAGCCCGGCATGAGCGACTGCACGTCCACGTCCGGCCACACGATACCGGGTGGGTTTGGTTGGCTCGATCAAACGGACAGCGCGTGCCACGCGGAAACGGACAGCGGCGACAACGCAGACTCTGACACTGGCGCAGACTACCCAAGTACTGCCGCCTGCGACGCGATCATTCAATCCTGGAAGGACACGATCAACGGCGGGGGGACGGTCATGGGGACCTTCCCGGTCTACGACAACGCGGGCGGCAGTGGTGCAGGAGGTTGGTTCCACATTCGCGGTTACGCGACCTTCAATATCCAAGGGTGGAAATTCGGTGGCGGCAACACCGAGCCGAGAACCTTCCACAACAAAGCACCGCATGTGGCAGACCCCGCGGACGCCTGCACCGATCCGTGCCGCGGCATCATCGGACAGTTCGTCACATATGTATCCATTGATTCCGGCGGCGGCCTTCCCGGAGTCGGGGTAGACCTGGGAACCTCCAAAATCCGGCTCATCAACTAGTAAAGGCACTAACCATTTTCTAAGGGGAACACAAAATGAAAACACGCCTACTGGGAGGCATCGCCGCGCTGCTTGTGGCATTGATTGGAACGGTCATGCTGGTCATGTATGTTCAAAACGCCGATAAACGGGCCATGGCTGACACGGAGACGGAAAGCGTCTACGTCGTGGCGAAGCCCATAGCCGCCGGCACCGGCACGGATAAGCTGGCCGCATCCTTGGTAAAGAAGGAAGTCCCGAAACTGGCCCTGGCGTCAGACACCGTGACCAGCCTGGACGATCTCGGCGAAAAGGTCACGGCCGTCCCTCTGGTGCCAGGAGAGCAGCTGCTGACCTCCCGCATGGTGGACGCCAACTCCCTGCTCGGCCCCTCCAGGGTTCAGGTTCCTGAGGGCATGCAGGAGATCACCCTCAAACTCCCCATCGAACGAGTTGTGGGTGGTGTACTGAAGGCGGGCGACACCGTAGGCGTCTTCATTTCCCTCGACGACGCAACAACGAACGCCGCCACCGGGGAAGTCCTCAGCAAGTCCAGCGGTACGCAGCTCACGTTCCACAAGGTCCTGGTCACAGCGACACAGAACAGCAACGGCACCGCCGCTAAGTCGGAATCGGCGACTGCCACTGCAACAGACGGAGCCGTGCCGGCGAAGAAGGAAGCGGCCAGCGACGGGACGTATCTGGTTACTTTGGCCCGCAGCTCTGCGGACGCCGAACGGATCATCTTCGCCACCGAGTTCGGCAGCATCTATCTCTCCAAGGAACCAGGCAACGCCGAAGAGGGCACTGTTGGCATCGTAGATAAGACAAGGCTGTTCCGATGAGCCGCTTTGTCCTCATCACCCCTAATGGCGACTTCGAAAGCCGCACGCGCCTGGCCACTGTTGGTATGCACGGCTCGCTCCAGGCCTTCCAGGCCGACTACCTTCCGGAAGGGCCGCAAGACTTCCTCCGGCAACTCACTGGGGAACCGCCCGAGGTACTGATACTCGGTCCCGGGCTTCCCGTCGACGACTCTTTGAAACTTGCTTCGGTCATGGACCTCCAGTTCCCGGAAATCAGCGTGGTGTTGGTTGTACCCGAAACGTCCGAAGTGGTGATCAAGGCCATGCGCTCCGGGGTCCGCGACCTACTCGATCCAGGGGCCGATCCGGATGCCATCCGCGTCATGCTGGAACGGGCTAGCCTTGCTGCAGCAGGCCGACGTCGTGGCCTCGCCCCTGGCACATCTGAGCACGCAGACCACGGAAAAGGTGGCCGCATTATCGCCGTGATGTCCCCCAAGGGCGGGGTTGGCAAGACTACAGTCGCTACCAACCTTGCGATCGGCCTTGCTAAGGCAGCGCCGATGAGTGTTGTCGTCGTCGACCTCGATCTCCAGTTTGGCGATGTTGCCAGCGGACTGATGCTTGAGCCCGAACACACCATCACGGATGCTGTGGTGGGAGCTGCCAGCCAGGACTCGATGGTCCTGAAGACTTATCTCACCGTTCATCCGGCTGGCGTCTACGCGTTGTGTGCTCCACGCAATCCAGTGGAGATGGACAAGATCACCGCGGAACACGTCTCGCGCCTGCTCACTCAACTCCGGGAGGAGTTCCACTACGTCATCGTGGACACTGCACCGGGCCTCGGCGAGCACGTACTGGCAACGCTTGAACACGCCACCGACGCGGTGTGGATATGCGGAATGGATATTCCAAGCATCCGGGGACTCCGTACGGGGTTTCAGATCCTCAACGAACTGAACCTCATGCCGGCCCAGCGCCACGTTGTACTGAACATGGCTGATCGTCGCGGCGGACTGACGCTCCAGGATGTGGAGGCGACTATTGGAGCCCCCGTGGATGTGGTCCTGCCACGATCCAAATCGCTGCCTTACTCCACGAACAAGGGAATTCCTGTTCTTCAGGACGGCAGCCGTGATCCGGCGGCAAAGGGACTCCGCAAGCTGGTGGACCGATTCAAACCCGATTGGGATGCTCGAACGCACAAGCAACTGCACAGAAGGGCGGTAGTACAGTGAGCCTCACTGACCGGTTCCAGCAGCTTCGCGGCGAGGCCAAGCCCCTCGCCAAACAGCCCGAACACTCCAACCCCTATGCAGACGCCTTTCAGGCACCATCAGCGCCGACCACCCTGGGCAAGATCCAGGAGGCCAAGACAGCCGAAGCTGCCGCGAGTGCAGTAGTTGCCCTGGATATGCCGCAAACAGCAGCGGTTGCCAGTGAGGCGCTCAGCGCGCTCAAGGAGCGAGCCAGTCAGGCGCTTTACGAGAGACTTGGTTCTCGGATCACCGATTCTTCCCTGGAAGAAGCCGAGCTCCACCAGTTTGTGCGGGATGAGCTGAAAATTGTTGTGGACGAGGAACAGGTTCCTCTCTCGGGCGCTGAACGGCAAAGGCTGATCCGGGAGATCATCGACGATGTTCTCGGGCATGGACCTATTCAGCGATTCCTGGATGACCCGTCCATCACGGAAGTGATGGTCAACCGGTTCGACCAGGTCTATGTGGAACGCCAGGGCCGCCTTTTCATGACTGACACCAAGTTCAGCTCGGACGAGGCCCTGCGCAGGGTCATCGAGCGGATCGTATCCAAGGTCGGGCGCCGCATCGACGAGTCATCACCGTTGGTTGATGCCCGGCTCGCGGACGGCTCACGCGTCAACGCCATCATCCCGCCACTTGCAGTCAATGGCCCTGCACTGACCATCCGGAAGTTTGGCAGGGATCCGCTGACGGTCAACAATCTGATCGCTCTGGGCAGCCTCTCCCCCGAGATGGCTGAACTGCTCCAGGCATGTGTCCTCGCACGAATGAATATCATCGTGTCCGGCGGCACCGGCACCGGCAAGACGACGTTGCTCAATGTGTTGTCTTCATTTATTCCGGCAGACGACAGAATCGTCACTATTGAGGACGCGGTAGAACTCCAACTTCAGCAAGACCATGTGGTCCGGCTGGAGAGCCGTCCACAGAACATCGAAGGCAAGGGTGCGGTGTCCATCCGGGACCTGGTGAGGAACTCACTTCGTATGCGGCCAGATCGGATCGTAGTGGGCGAAGTCCGCGGTGGCGAATGTTTGGACATGCTTCAAGCCATGAACACCGGCCACGATGGGTCCATCTCGACGGTGCACGCCAACACACCCCGCGACGCGATCGCGAGGCTGGAAACCTTGGTGCTTATGGCGGGCATGGACATTCCACTCCGTGCCGTTCGTGAGCAGGTTGCATCAGCTATCAACCTGATCGTTCACATCTCGCGGCTCCGTGACGGCACGCGACGGGTTACGCACATCACCGAAGTCCAGGGAATGGAAGGGGACGTAGTCACCCTCCAGGACGCTTTCGTTTTCGATTATTCCGCCGGGGTTGACGCCAATGGCCGGTTTCTGGGCAAACCAGTTCCGACAGGGGTGCGACCCCGTTTCACGGATCGATTTGTCGAATTGGGCATACCGATTTCTCCATCGGTGTTCGGCGCTCCGATAGCTGGCACCTCTCAAAAAAGGGGGCGCTAGCCATGGCGCAGGAGCTCTCACCCTCGGTCCTGGTCGTTGGGCTGTTCATGGTTTACGTCGCCATAGTGCTGCTGGGCTGGGTGGCCTTCAAGAACAGCGCCCACATACCGCTGGCCCGGCGTCGGCCGGACGTGGTGGCCCATTCCTCAGGACTGTCCCGGCTGACCGAACACGCAGTCGGTGCCCTCAACAAGAGTGTCAAAGAGAGGGGTAACCGGTTCCTCAGCCGCGACCGTCTGGACGCGTGCGGCCTCAAGAAGGATCCGGGCGACTACCTGCTGATGGGAGGAGCGGCCACCCTCCTGGCAGGAGTCATTGGATTCCTTCTTGGTGGGCTGGCGCCCGCGATCCTCTTTGCGCTCCTGACGCCGGTACTTCTCCACCTTGTTTTGAATATGTTGGCTGCGCGGCGTCGGCGCCAGTTCGATGACCAGGTTCCCGACACGCTCCAGATGTTGGCCGGCGGACTGCGCGCCGGACACAGCTTGCTTCGTGCAGTGGATGCCGCGGCGCAGGAAAGTCAGCCGCCCATGTCTGAAGAGCTCAGCCGGATCCTGAACGAAACGCGAATTGGGCGCGATCTTGGAGAGTCCCTGGCAGAAGTGGCCCGGCGAACCCAGAGCGAAGACTTTGCGGCCATCGCCCAGGCGATCGAAATTCACCGAGAGGTGGGCGGCGACTTGGCAGAGGTTCTTGATCATCTCGGAGACACGGTCCGGGACCGTAATCAAGTTCGCGGCCAGATCCGTGCCCTGAGCGCAGAGGGCCGGGTGTCCGCCCTTGTCCTGATGGCGCTTCCTGTGGTCATGTTTCTGGGTTTGACTTTGACTAACGAACTGTATTCCAGAACTTTTTTTACCACTATTCCCGGCTACGCGATGGTCGTCGCGGCCCTTGTCCTCTTGACCGTCGGCGGCCTATGGCTCAAGACCATCGTCAAGCCCAAGTTCTAGAAAGCGGCTGATTAACGATGCAAGTGATCGCATACGCCGGCATACTCGCCATAGTGGCACCGGTAACAATCATGACCTTCCTCGTATTCACCGGCGACCGTGCGGGAATACGCAATATCCAAGCCAATCTTGGCCGGGCCGCAAAAGCAAAGCGCCAAGGGCTGAGCATCAATGAAACCCTTACCGAGCTGGGCCAGCGGCTGACACCAAAAGGCTATTCCGGATGGCTGGACAAGCAGTTGGCCGGAGCCGGACGCCCCAAGCAGTGGCCCCTTGCGAGGATTATCATGGTCAAACCCATGTTGGCCCTTACAGGCGCTGTGCTGGGCTATCTGTTCTTCCTGTCGTCCCCCACCCCTCCTAACTTCCTGATCATGATGGCCGCCACAACGTTGGCTTACTTCGTACCGGATATCCTGATGAGGAACAGGGCACAGAAGCGCCGGGAGGCGATCCGCCTTGAGCTGCCCAACGCTTTGGACCAGATGCTGATCGCAGTCCAGGCCGGACTGGGCTTTGAAATGTCCATGGGCCGCGCCGGCAACAACGGCACTGGGCCCCTGGCTGATGAGCTGATCCGGACGCTGCAGGACATTCAGGTAGGGCGCTCCCGCAAGGACGCCTATCTGGCGATGGCGGAAAGAGTCGATGTGCCGGACGTCCGAAGTTTCATTCGGGCCGTGGTGCAGGCAGACGCGTATGGTGTAGCCATCGCGGGGGTCCTCAAGGCCCAGGCGTCGGACATGCGCATCAAGCGGAAGCAGCGGGCTGAGGAGCACGCTATGAAAATGCCCGTCAAGATGCTTTTCCCTCTGATCTTCTTCATCCTGCCCACACTGTTCGTCGTCGTCCTTGGACCCACAGTGCTGACCATCATGGAACTCTTCGCTGGGGGGATCTAATGATTCGCCGATCAGTCAGCCATGGCCCAAGGACCTCAGTCTGGATGCGGCTCCTTACCGATGAAGAAGGGGCCACAGCAACCGAATACGGCATCCTCATGTCGTTCATCGTGATGCTCACAGCCATCGGCATTAGCTTCTTCGGCCTCGAGCTGCTCGGCTGGTTCGACGACTTGACTGCCCACCTGAAATTAGTCCTCGGCATTCCGTAATCCCGCCAGAACACTTTTCCCAACACTGACGTAGCACCCCCACCCGCGCCCTCACCCGGCGCCCCAAGAACCGGACCCCCTCGGCACCCAGAACCGAGGGGGTCCGCTTGTGTGCCTGGAGGGCCCCAATTCCAAGCTTCAACGCAGTGCCAGCGAAGGAAACGCGCAGGAAGAGAGCATGTTGGGAAGGCTTAGCACAGGATGCTGCAAATTCCCGTCAACGGGCCATCAAGCGTTGCTATGTTCTTGTCAGAGCTGGTGCTGGACCAGCTTTCCCCCACTCGCTCAGGAGTCTCAAATGCTTTCTCTTTACACCAACCTCGCCGTCCGTCTTCACCGCGACGAAAAGGGCGCCACGGCCGTCGAATACGGCATCATGGTTGGCCTCATCGCCGTCGTCATCATTGTTGCCGTCACTCTGCTGGGCGGGACGCTGAATGAAATGTTCGTTCAGGTCCAGTGCTCCATCAGCGGCGGCACCTTCACCGCCAGTGCTCCAGCGGTCGGCACGACGCCGGCAGTGGCAGCCAGCTGCACCCCGTAACTATCGAATAAGAGTCCCTGATCTGCAGCGCGAGCATCAGGTCCCTTGGTGGCGGCGGTCTCCAGCCGCCGCCACCTTGTGTTGTTGGACACCCATCTTTCGGAAAGGCGACACCCATGCCCAGGGCATCCGAGCGCGGCGCCGTGGCTGTCGAGTTCGCCATCCTGGCACCATTCCTCATCATGATCCTGCTGGGCATCATGGAGTTCGGCCGAGCATACAACGCGCAGATCTCCCTGACCAACGCGGCCCGTGAGGGCGTGCGGGTCATGGCAGTTACCAACAACCAAGCCTCAGCCCGGACAGCCGCAAAGAACGCTGCCGTTTCCCTCAACCCCGGCCTTACTGATGCCAACATCACCTTCAGTGCCACCAACGGGACCCAACTTTGCACCGCGACACACCAAATGACGGTTACCGTGACCTACACGCTCAGCACCCTGACCGGAATTGCTGGACCATTCGCCATGACAGGCAGAGGAGTGATGTTGTGCGGCGGCTGAAATTACGGCAGGACGGCGAATCTGGCGGCATCAGCGTGCTTGTGGCCCTTTCCATGGTGGTGCTCCTGGGGTTCACTGCCATCGCTGTGGATGTTGGGATGCTCTATTCCGAGAAGGCACAGCTCCAGAACGGCGCCGACGCCGCGGCCCTGGCAGTGGCCCAGAAATGCGCTAGGAGCGAAGCCGACCCATACTGCACCGCTACTTCCGCCCTGGCGACCTCCGTTGTGAACGGCAACGCCCTGGATGGCAAAAGCAACGTAAAGTCCCTTGCACTGGACCTGGCGAACCGCCGGGTCAACGTGATTGCCGGAGCCCAACAACAGGGCGAGGAACCCAACAAGGTTACGCTGCTCTTCGCGAACGCCCTGGGTATTTCCAGAGCGGAAGTCAGCGCACGCGCTAGCGTCCAGTGGGGAACCCCGGTGAAGGGTCCAGCGCCGTTCCCCATCACGGTTTCCATATGCCAGGTTCGCAACAGCGCTGGCACCATGCAACTGCTCCAGCTCCACGGTAAAAATGCCAACCCAGATTGCCTCTACGGGCCATCAGGGGCCGCAGTGGAAGGCGGCTTCGGCGGGCTCCAGCAGGATCCCGCCGGGTGCGGCGCTCTCATTGACATCGCCGCCAGCACGGCGGGCGGGGATCCCGGCAACAACGCCCCTCCTCGTTGCGAGGCCACGCTGAACTCCTGGGCGGCAGACATGAACGCAGGCAAGGACGTCATCCTGTTGCTACCCATCTTCAATTCTGTCACCGGAACCGGAACCGGCGCCGTCTACGGGCTGACTACCTTCGCCGCCTTCAAGGTGGCCGGATGGAAGGTAGGCAACACCGGGCTTCCCAACACATTCCGCAACAGATTTCCGGACGTCCCTGCCGCCCTTGAATGCCGGGAGCCATGCCGCGGGATCATCGGTTCCTTCGTCGAATACGTTTCTCTGGCGGACGGTTACACCCTGGGACCCATCAATCCGGACGGCGCCAGAGTCGTCGAGATCAGCGGTTAGTTTATGAAACACGAAGATCCCGAACCACACAGGAGCAGTCAGTGAAGTCACGCTTGTTGGCAGGAGTCGCAGCAGTGGTGCTGGCCATCATTGGCGCCGTGCTGATGTTTACGTACGCCCAGGGCGCCGATCAGCGCGCGGTGGAGAAAATGGAGCCTGTGAGCGTCCTGGTGGTCAAACAGGCAATCACTGCCGGCACTCCGGTGGAAGCCTTCCAGGCCTCTGTCGCCTTAGAGCAGCTTCCCGGTGCCTCAGTTGCAAAAACATCCCTCGCCACACTTGAAACTGAATCGGGAAAAGTAGCTGCCGTAGACCTTGTGCCCGGTGAACAGCTGGTAGCCGAGCGTCTCGTCGCACCGGAAGACCTCAAGACCCCCGGATCGGTCAAAGTACCGGCGGGTCTGCAGGAAGTATCCTTCCAGCTAGAACCACAGCGCGTAGTGGGCGGGCGCCTTGCTCCCGGCGACCACGTGGGTGTGTTTATTTCCATGGATAAAGGCGGGCTGGAAGCGAAAGCTGACAAGGAAACGACCCAGCTTACGGTCCATAGCGCCCTAGTCACAGCAGTCCAGCGGGCACCCGAGGCAGCCGCAGCAAAACCGGCACCGTCGGCGAGCGCGGAGCCTGCAACAGATCCGCGCGATTCGACCCTCCCCACGGGGTCACTGATGCTCACGGTGGCAGTGAACGACGTGGATGCCGCCAAAATCATCTTCGCGGCGGAATTTGCCACTATCTGGCTCAGCCGGGAGCCGCTCGATTCACAGAACAACGGTCCCCGGGTCATGCAGCGGCCGGAGGTCTACAAGTGAGCCGCTTCGTCCTGGTGACGCCCGACGTCCATTTTGACAGCCGGCTGCGGCAGGCTGTCGCAGGGGGTCTGCAGGGAGGGGTTCAGACCTTCTTCACGAGTCTCCTGCCTGCGGATCCGCACGAGCTGTTTGCCCAACTCGACCAGGAACTTCCCGAGGTACTCATCCTGGGCCCGGAGGTTCCCGTTGACGACGCGCTCCGCCTCGCCACCGTTTTGGACGTGAGCTTTCCCGAGTTGAGCGTCGTGCTGGTCAGCGATCCCGACCCTACGTTCCTGCTCCAGGCCATGCGCGCCGGGATCCGGGACATTATCAGCCCTGCGTCGGACCCGGCCCAGATGCGCGTGCTCCTGGAGCGTGCCTGCCAGTCCTTCGCCAGCCGCCACAGGGCCCATGAGCCAAAAGATCCGGGGGCCCCTGCTACTCCCAAGGGCCTCGTGATCGGCGTCTTTTCGCCCAAGGGAGGCGTGGGCAAAACGACCATCGCCACCAACATCGCCATCGGGCTGGGCAAGATCGCGCCCATGAGCGTAGTGATTGTCGATCTGGACCTGCAGTTCGGCGACGTCGCCTCGGGACTCTATCTCAACCCCGAACACACCGTGACGGACGCCGTTTCAGCGGCTGCAGCCCAGGATTCCCTCGTACTGAAAGCATTTTTGACCGTCCACCCCGGCAGCATTTATGCCTTGTGTGCTCCCCCGAACCCCGTGGACGCGGACGAAATCGTACCAGAGCAAATCAGCCGCCTGCTTGAACAGCTGGCGGAGGAATTCCAGTACGTTGTGGTGGACACCGCGCCTGGCCTTCCGGAAGTTGGCCTGGCAGCGATGGAGCGGTGCACCGACGTCGTGTGGGTCAGTGGCATGGATATCCCTGGCGTCCGGGGCCTGCGTTCCGGACTGGACGTGCTCCGCCAGCTGGACATACTTCCGGAAACCCGCCATGTGGTCCTCAATATGGCTGATGCGAAGGCAGGGCTGACGGTCCAGGACGTCGAATCCACCGTTGGCGCGCCAGTCGACATCAGCATCCCCCGTTCACGTGCTGTGGCGTTTTCCACGAACCGGGGCATACCGGTCCTTCAGGAACCGGTGAAGGACCCTGCAACCAAAGGGCTCCTGCAACTGGTCAACAGATTTACGCCGGCGTGGCGGGCCCAGGCCCAAAAGAAACTGCATCGAAGGGTGGTTGTCTAAATGAAGCTCTCAGAGCGTATCCAAGCTGCCCAGCTCAAGGGCCAGCCGCAGCAGTCTGCCGTCGCCGTTGCCCCCGCCCGGCAGCCTAAAGCCATACCGGCAGCGGCCCCGGCGCGTGCCAGGGCCGCCGAGGCCAAGCGCCCGGACCTCAAGAAGCTTGACGCGAAGGCAGCGCCTGCCGGCCTTGCCGCCCTGCGTTCGACGCCCGCTAACCCAGTCAGTTTCTCCGACCACCTTGAGCCACCCAAAGCGAAAACCCAGCAACCCGTTGACGTCTTTGCCGCTCTGAAGGAACGCGCGGCCACGGCCCTCTTCGAACGTATGGGAACCCGTTTCAACGATTCGGCCGTCACCGAATACGAACTCAGGACCACGGCACGCGAAGAGCTGACCCGGATCATCGACACGGAACAGGTCCCGTTGTCAGCCGATGAGCGGGCCCGGCTTGTTCGGGACGTCGCCGATGATGTCCTGGGATACGGGCCGCTTCAGCGCCTGCTTGACGATCCGCAGGTCACCGAAATAATGGTGAACCGCATGGACCAGATCTATGTGGAGCGTAAGGGCCAGCTGACGCTGACCGATTCCCGCTTCAGTTCGGAAGCCCATCTCAGAAAGGTGATCGAACGCATCGTTTCCAAGGTGGGGCGGCGAATCGATGAGTCTTCGCCGTTGGTTGATGCCCGGCTCGAGGACGGCTCGCGTGTCAACGCTGTGATCCCGCCACTGGCAGTGGGTGGATCCTCCCTCACCATCCGTAAGTTCAGTAAAGTGCCTCTGACGGTTCGAAACCTCATCGATTTCGGAACGCTCACCCCGGAAATGGCGGAGTTGCTGAACGCCTGCGTAAAGGCCAAGCTCAACATCATCGTCTCGGGCGGAACAGGCACGGGAAAGACCACCCTGCTCAATGTGCTGTCGTCCTTCCTGCCAGCCAATGAACGGATCGTCACTATCGAGGACGCCGTCGAGCTCCAGATCCAGCAGGACCACGTGGTGCGGCTCGAAAGCCGTCCGCCCAACACCGAAGGCAAGGGTGAGGTGACTATCCGTGAACTCCTCCGGAACTCGCTCCGTATGCGCCCTGACCGCATTGTCGTTGGTGAGGTCCGCGGCGGCGAATCATTGGACATGCTCCAGGCCATGAACACCGGCCACGACGGGTCCCTGTCCACCGTTCACTCCAACTCACCCCGTGACGCCGTGGCCCGATTGGAGACGCTTGTACTGATGGCAGGCATGGACCTCCCCCTGCGCGCCATCCGGGAGCAGATTGCCTCAGCCGTCAACCTGATTGTGCAAATTTCGCGACTGCGCGACGGAACCCGGCGAATTACCCACGTCACGGAGGTCCAGGGCATGGAAGGCGATATCGTCACTCTCCAGGATGCTTTCGTTTTTGACTACTCAGCAGGCGTGGACGCACACGGCCGGTTCCTGGGCAGTCCTGTTGCGACGGGTATCCGGCCGCGTTTCATCGACAGGTTTGAGGACCTTGGAATCCACGTGTCACCGGGAGTCTTCGCCACGCCAGCCGCGCCTGCAGTTCCCGTTGTGGGCCGGCCATGATGCTGACAGCAGGAGCGTTCCTGTTCCTGGCTGCTGCGGTCCTGCTGGGGGTTGCCTTCATCCTCCGGCCAGCTCCGCACGTCCCCCTCGATAGACGGCGTCCGTATGAGTCCGAGCCGGATTCACAGCTGACGCGCATCGCTGGTTCCACAGTACGCATTTTTGACAAGGCCCTTGAGAGGGGAAGCCTGCGGCTGTTCAGCAAGGAGGCATTGGAGAATGCTGGAGTCCGCATGAGCCAAGCCGAGTTCCTGGTTCTGGTGGCTGCCGGGGCCGTGGTAGGAGCCCTGATAGGGCTGATTGTGATCGGACCGGTTCTGGCCGTCCTCCTGTTTGTCGCGGCGCCCTTCATAGGGCATGTAGTCCTTAATTTCCGCGCTGGCAAGCGGCGTAACCGGTTTGATCAGCAGCTCGGCGACACTCTGCAGTTGCTGGCCGGAGGCCTCCGTGCAGGCCACAGCATCCTCCGCGCCATCGATGCAGCAGCCGAAGAATCGCAGGCCCCGACGTCGGAAGAAATGCGCCGCGTCATCACGGAGACCAGCTTGGGCCGCGACCTCCTCGCGTCGCTGACAGATACCGCCGAGCGGATGAAGAATGAAGACTTCGTTTGGGTGGCACAGGCCATCCAGATCAACCGGGAAGTGGGCGGCAACCTGGCGGAGGTCCTCGACCAAGTGAACGAAACCATCCGGGAAAGGTCGGAAATCAAAGGCCACATCAAAGCGCTGGCTGCGGAAGGTAAATTCTCCGCGTATATCCTCATCGCTATGCCGTTTGGAATCGTGTTCATGCTCTTGGGGGTAAACCCGGGGTACATGAATTCAATGTTCACGCATCCCCTGGGCTGGGGAATGATCGGGTTCTCCTTCGTCCTCATGACCATCGGCAGTCTGTGGATGCGCAAAATCATTGACCTGAAGTTCTGAGCTGAAACATGAACGCCTTGGTATTTTCCTCACTCGTCCTGGTGGCTCTGCCGGTTGGTTACTTCACTTGGTCCCTCCTGTCTGTGGACCGCAAGGCACGCACGGCCACCGTGGAAATCCTCACCCGGGGGAGGCAGGAAGCCGAAGTCCAGGAAAAGGACACCAGCGGATTCCTGTCCGCCATCGGCTTCCGGCTGACGCCGGCCGCCTATGTCCGCAGGCTCGATCACCTGCTTTCGCTGGCAGGCAGGCCCGTCGCCTGGCCGCTCGGCCGCATCCTTGCAGCAAAACCCGTACTCGGGCTGATCGGGGCGTTGCTGGGGCTGCTGATCAGCACCAGCAGCCCGGCGCCGCTCATCAAATTGACAGGGATATTTGTCCTTTTCCTCGGGTATTTCATCCCCGACCTGCTCCTCTACAGCAAAGGCCTGGAACGCCAGAAGCTCATGCAGCTGGAACTGGCCAACACGCTGGACCAGATGCTCATTTCCGTGGAAGCCGGGCTGGGCTTCGAAGGAGCCATGGCCCGAGCGGGAGCAAACGGCAAGGGACCCCTGGCCGAGGAATTGGTCCGTACTTTGCAGGACATGCAGGTTGGGCGTAGCCGCAGGGAATCCTATCTGGCCCTCGCTGAGCGGACCAGCCTTCCTGAGCTCCGCAGCTTTGTCCAGGCCATTGTCCAGGCAGACAAATATGGGATTGCCATTAGCCGGGTACTCCGAGTGCAGGCGAAAGTGATGCGGGTAAAACGCCGCCAGCGCGCTGAGGAAAAGGCAATGAAACTCCCGGTGATGATCCTCTTTCCACTCCTGTTTTTCATTTTTCCCGTCCTCTTCATCGCGATTCTTGGACCCGCCGTCATCAACGCCGTCGTGACTTTCAGTAGCCAGTAATCCAGATCTGACACCCCGTTCCTCAATGTCCCGCAAGGTTTCCACAGGATCGGCTTAAGTCGGGGCCCCTACAGACAATCAGGAAGTAGCCTTGAACCATGCACACTCCAGACACAGGCTCCGGCGATAAGGGAACCACCGCGGTTCCCCTGCCCGCCGTGGCTGGAGGAATCCCGGAGCATGGAAGCCTGCAGGACCTGGACGATCTCCTTCCACTGGTCGATTCCGGCGTCCTCGAAGACTTGGAAGAAGAGCTGAACGGCTCAGAACTGGCCCTCCGCTTTGCCCGTGATTACGCCGCCATGTGGGACCAGCGGTACAGCCGGCTGGCCCTGGCAGTCGAGAACCAGGACCGTGCCGCCGCCCTGGACGCCATCATCAGCCTGCGCATCACGTCCGCCATGGTGGGGGGCGTTCGGCTGGCCCGACTGGCCGAGGTGCTGGAATCCGTCATTCGGGAGGGCGACTTCGGACAAGGCCAGGCCATGATGGAAAGCGTCGCGGAAAATGGCGACCAGACCATCTCCGAACTCCAGGCGAACTACATCCTGAAGAACGGTTAGGCCTTGGCCGCCCCGGGTCGACGGCAACTTATCTAACGCTGGTCCGGCCGTTTCGGCGCCAGCCTGTAGCCGACTCCCCGAACCGTCTGAAGCCACCGCGGAGCTGCCGGATCTTCCTTCAGCTTGCGCCGCAGGTTGCCGATGTGGACTTCCACTGCCCGTTCATCGGCTTCGCTGATGTAGGCGTCCTCCTCGTAGAGATCGCCCCGTACGGCCTTGACCAGGTCCGAGCGTGTGCAGACGGCCCCTCCACCGCGCAGCAGCACGTGGAGGAGGTCGAACTCGCTGCGCGTCAGCCCAAGCTGTTCACCGTGGATTGCCACCGAACGCGTCCGATGGTCAAGGACCAGCCCGTTGTGGTGCAGCACTCCGGTGTTTGCCAGCGGCGCAGGCGGCAAAGTACCCGAAGCCCATTCCTGGGGAACCTCCTGCTGGATCTCATGCCGCGGCCGGCGCATCATCGCAGCAACCCGGGCTCGCAGTTCGCGGGGACGGAAGGGCTTAGCGATGTAGTCATCCGCCCCTGCGTTCAGCGCGGACAGCAGATCCGGTTCTTCCGTCCTGCCAGTCAGCATCACCACGTAGGCATCGCTAAAATTCCTGATCCGCCTCAGCACCTCAAAGCCGTCAATATCCGGCAGGCCGATGTCCAGGGTCACCACATTCGCGTGCTTGGCCCGGACCACTTCAACGCCGTCCCGCCCGTCCGAGGCGGTATGGACCTCAAACCCGGCCTGGCTAAGCACACCCTCCAAGAGGTTACGCACGTCGGCATCATCTTCGATGACTACCGCTACTCCAAGATCGTCCATTGATATATCCCCATGCCAGGTGAAAGCGGCCCCCCATCAGCCCAGCGCCAATGCCGTATTCACTCCAACTGCCTCTACGCTACAAGGATGTAGGCCTGATGACACGTCTTTTCGGTATTGACCTGCGCAAAGTCAATTATCATGACATCAAACGTACATTTGGGGGCCGAGAGAGGGCTGAGCACTGTGGGCGTCACCAATTCGTTGCCAAATACGCTGAACGCGGCATTTGATCCGTCATCAAACACGGAAAAAGCCAATGCCTGACGGGCTGCTGCAGCGTGGTACGGCGCGGTATTTCCGGAATTTAGGGCAACGCGGCCAAGTAGCCTTATGCCAACTGCCGCTGACGCTGATTGTGGCCGCGATGGCGGTGGCCACACCGCTGGCCTGGCCGTCCCTGATGCACAGCCCGTTGTATCTCTCGGGCCTGGTTCTTCACGGCATCCTTTTCGTGGCATGCTTCGTGACGCCGTGGGAGCGGCTGGGCCCGCAAGCCTATCTTGCGGTGCCTATCCTGGACCTGCTGGCGATCGGCCTCCTACGAAATGGCGCCTCACCGCTTCTGCCGGGATTGGCTATCCTCGCCATTTTCCCGGTCATCTGGCTTTCGGCCTCCGGGTTAATGGCGCGCACCAGCATCGTGTTGAGTGTGATCGGGCCGATGCTCATCATGCTCCCCACGCTCTCCGGCAGGTTCCCCAACCTCACGGCATCTGACATCACATCCACCCTGCTTTTCCCGCTGATGATGCTCGCAGTGTCCCTGGCCATTCGCTTCGCGAGCGTGCATATGAGAATTCAACAGCGGCAGTTGAAGGAAAAAGACGCGGAACTCCGTGAATTGCTTGCAGCCAGCACGGACAGGGAACGGCTGCTGCAAACAATCCTGGACGCAACCGACGTCGGAATTGTGGCAGTGGACTCGGACGGTGGGATCCTCCTGACCAACAACAGGCAAAGGGATTTCGAGCAGATCTCCGGCCCACGGGAAAGCCCAACCACGGCCGAAGAGCAACAGCTGATTTTTGCCCGGGACAGGGTTACCCCCTTGCCCGCCGCCAAGCGCCCCGTCCGGCGCGCCATCGACGGCGAATCCTTCGCGGATTATCTCGTCTGGATCGGCACGGGGCCACGCCAGCGCGCCGTATCGACGGCGGCACGTCCGTTAATGGACGACGGCGGACGCTTCAGTGGCGCTGTCATCGTCTACACGGACGTCACAGGGCTGGTGGAGGCACTGGCGGCCAACGAGGAACTCGTCTCGAACGTCTCGCATGAATTCAGGAATCCGCTCAATTCCATCCTGGGCAATATCGATCTCGTGCTTGAGGACGTCCAGGGCACGTCCCCGGCCTCCGTCCGGCGATTGGAGGTTGTGCAACGCAACTCCGAGAGGCTCCTGGCTTTGGTATCCGACCTCATGGCGTCGGCTTCCTCCGCCCTCAAAGTGCACCCTAAACGCACGGACCTCGCAAGCCTCGTCGAGACCACCATCGGCTCCGCGCAGCCCCAGGCCGAACAGTCCAGCATCTCCCTGGTGGCCGATATCCCCTCGCCTTTGTGGGCCTACGCGGACCCGCTGCGCATCGGGCAGGCCCTGGACAACCTGGTGTCCAATGCCATCAAGTACTCCCCCGGCGGCGGCGTGGTAAACATTAGTGCCCAAGGCACGGACGAGTGGGTCCGGCTGAAAGTGCAAGACTCCGGGATGGGCATGACCCCGGAAGACTCGGCCAAGGTCTTCCGCCGGTTCTTCCGGACGGAGTCAGCACGCGAAGCCGCCATCTCGGGGGCAGGCCTCGGACTGTCCATTACCAAGGCCATCGTCGACGGCCACGGCGGCGATATTTCCTGCACCAGCAGCCCCGGCAAGGGCAGCACGTTTACGCTCACCCTGCCGGCCGAGGGGCCGAGGACGTACTAGGGCACGTCAGTTGGGGTGCTCCCGGACAGCCCTCGTGAGTTCGGCCCGCGCCAGCATCTCGCCGTCGGTCGGGTAGGCAACTTCCTCCAGGACCAGCGGGTGGGGCGCCGCCAGGACCGATTTGGCGTCCCGCTTCCTGGCGAGGAGGCGGTCATAGAGCCACCCGGGCTCCTCAATGCCCTCCCCGACGAACAGGGCCGAGCCCACCAGGGAGCGCACCATGTTGTGGCAGAAAGCGTCCGCCTGCACCGTGGCCACGATCACCCCGTCCTCCCCGCGCGCAAACTCAAAGCGCTGCAGTTCGCGGATGGTGGTGGCCCCTTCCCGAGGCTTGCAGTAGGAGAGGAAGTTCTGCAGCCCCAGTAGTTTGGAGGCCCCCTCATTCAGCAAGGAAACGTCCAGCGGATTCTTGTGCCACAGGGTGAAGTAGCGTTCCAACGGGTCCCAAAGGGCGGGGCCGTCCGCGATCCGGTAGCTGTAACGGCGCCACAGGGCCGAGAACCGCGCGTCAAAGCCTTCAGGGGCCAGGGACACCCTGTGGACCTCGATAGCCCCGCTGAGGTCGCCCAGGCCACGGCTCAGTGCGCCGCGGATCCTGCGCAGCATGGCGACGGCGGGATCGAGTTCGTGCCCGCGGGGCAGAGCCAGCCACTCAGCTTCGGTCAGGTCGAGATGGACCACCTGTCCCCGGGCGTGCACGCCGGCATCCGTGCGGCCAGCCACGGTCACGCGGACGGGCCGGCGCACGAGCAGCGCAACGGCTTCCTCCAGGACGCCCTGGACGGTCCGGAGGCCCGGCTGAAGGGCCCACCCATTAAAGGGACCGCCGTCATATGAAATATCAAACCGGATACGCAAAAACCCGCCGCCCCCTGAAACGGGGGCCGCGGGTTTTTGGTCGTTCATAGACTCAAGTCTATGCGAAGGAATCAGCGAATTACTTCGCGTCCTTTTCCTCAGCCTTGTCCTCGGCGGGAGCTTCCTCAGCGGCCGGGGCCTCTTCGGTTGCAGCCTCAGCCTCGGGAGCCTCAGCAGCTTCAGTCTCAACGACCTCGGCCTCGGGAGCCTCTTCAGCGGCCGGGGCAGCAGCAGCTGCTTCCTTCTTGTCGGCGTCGCGCTTTGCGGCAGAGGTAGCCTCGGCTACAACGGCCTGCTTAGCGGAAACCGGCTCAAGGACCAGTTCGATGACGGCCATGGGAGCGTTGTCGCCCTTGCGGTTGCCAATCTTGGTGATGCGGGTGTAGCCGCCGTCGCGGTTTTCCACTGCCTGTGCAATGTCGGTGAACAGCTCGTGGACGACGCCCTTGTTGCTGATCAGGCCGAGTACACGGCGGCGGGAAGCCAGGTCGCCGCGCTTGGCGAAAGTCACCAGGCGCTCGGCGTACGGCTTCAGGCGCTTGGCCTTGGTCACCGTGGTGGTGATCCGCTTGTGCTCGAACAGTGCTGCTGCCAGGTTCGCGAGCATAAGACGCTCGTGAGCCGGGCCGCCTCCGAGGCGCGGACCCTTAGTGGGGGTAGGCATAATTGTTTCTCCTCATATGGAAGCCGGTGGTGGGCACACCATGGTGCCCGCCGGCCAAGATCTGTTTTAGAGTTCGTCGTCGCCGAAGGCGGCGTCGTCCTCTTCAATTGCTGCGGCGCGTGCTGCGAGGTCAAAACCGGGAGGCGAGTCCTTGAGGGACAGGCCCAGTTCAACCAGCTTTGCCTTGACCTCGTCAATGGACTTCGCACCGAAGTTACGGATGTCCATCAGGTCGGCCTCGGAGCGGGCAACGAGTTCACCCACGGTGTGGATGCCCTCACGCTTGAGGCAGTTGTAGGACCGGACGGTGAGGTCCAGATCCTCGATCGGCAGGGCCATGTCGGCTGCCAGGGCAGCGTCCGTCGGCGACGGGCCAATCTCGATACCTTCAGCTGCGGTGTTCAGCTCGCGGGCCAGACCGAAGAGTTCCACCAGGGTGGTACCTGCGGAAGCAACCGCATCGCGCGGGGCGATGGCCTGCTTGGTCTCGACGTCGACAATGAGCTTGTCGAAGTCAGTGCGCTGCTCAACACGGGTTGCTTCCACGCGGAAAGTAACCTTCAGTACCGGCGAGTAGATCGAGTCGACCGGGATACGGCCGATCTCTGAATCGCCGGACTTGTTCTGAGCTGCCGAAACGTAGCCGCGGCCGCGCTCGATGGTCAGTTCGAGTTCGAACTTGCCCTTCGAGTTCAGCGTGGCAATGTGCAGATCCGGGTTGTGGAATTCGACGCCGGCCGGCGGAGCGATGTCCGCGGCCGTGACGACTCCGGGGCCCTGCTTGCGCAGGTAAGCAACAACCGGCTCATCGTGCTCGGAGGAAACCGACAGGCTCTTGATGTTCAGGATGATCTCAGTGACATCCTCCTTGACACCGGGAACCGTGGTGAACTCGTGCAGCACGCCATCGATCCGGATGCTGGTTACAGCAGCACCGGGGATGGAGGAGAGCAGGGTACGGCGGAGGGAGTTTCCGAGGGTGTAGCCGAAGCCCGGTTCCAGCGGTTCAATGATGAAACGCGAACGGTTTTCGGAGACTACCTCTTCGGAGAGGGTGGGGCGCTGTGCAATGAGCACTTAGGTTTCCTTTCGGCGAGCATCCGCTATATGACGCAACACAGGTGGTGGAAATTCGGTCTGAAGACTTAACGCGGCTGGGCCTGCCCGGACCATCTACGGTCCGGGCAAGCTCCTGCTGCTGTAAAAGCCTTAGACGCGGCGGCGCTTCGGCGGACGGCAGCCGTTGTGCGCTGCGGGGGTGACGTCCTGGATGGAGCCAACCTCCAGGCCAGCGGCCTGCAGCGAGCGGATTGCGGTTTCGCGTCCGGAGCCCGGTCCCTTGACGAAAACGTCAACCTTGCGCATGCCGTGCTCCTGTGCGCGCTTGGCAGCGGCTTCGGCAGCCATCTGGGCAGCGAACGGGGTGGACTTACGCGAGCCCTTGAAGCCAACCTCACCTGAGGAAGCCCAAGAGATAACAGCGCCATTCGGATCCGTGATGGAAACGATGGTGTTGTTAAAAGTGCTCTTGATGTGCGCCTGGCCAAGCGCGATATTCTTCTTGTCCTTCTTACGCGGCTTGCGAACCGCGCCACGAGTCTTCGGGGGCATTATTTCTCCTACAGAAAGTTATTGGGGGAAGACGAGTCAATCCCGAGGGATTTAACGAGCCTTCTTCTTGCCTGCAACGGTGCGCTTCGGACCCTTGCGGGTACGTGCGTTCGTCTTCGTACGCTGTCCGCGCACTGGCAGGCCCTTGCGATGGCGAATACCTTCGTAGCTGCCGATTTCTACCTTGCGGCGGATATCAGCTGCTACTTCGCGGCGAAGGTCACCCTCAACCTTGTAGTTGCCTTCAATGTAGTCACGCAGCTCAACCAGCTGAGCATCGGTGAGGTCCTTAACACGGACGTCAGCGCTGATGCCAGTGGCAGCCAGGGTTTCGTGTGCACGGGTCTTGCCCACGCCGTAGATGTAAGTAAGCGCAATTTCCAACCGCTTTTCGCGGGGAATGTCTACGCCAGCGAGACGAGCCATAGTGGCAGTACTCCTTGAATAAACCGGAGGTCGTAGGCAGTACACCCGCACGTTCTGTGCGGCCCCAGCCTCCGACCGGGGGTTAGCTGTCCGGGCTCATGCGTCCCAATTCAGCTTGTGCTGCCTTTATTTACTTGCGTGGGTTAGCAACCCAGGGTTTCCTTCAAGGAAGGAAATTAGCCCTGGCGCTGCTTGTGGCGCGGGTTCTCGCAGATCACCATGACCCGGCCATTACGGCGGATCACTTTGCACTTTTCGCAGATCTGCTTGACGCTCGGCTTGACCTTCATGGCATTCCTTTGCGTGTGGCAGTTGGTCAACTGGAGCGGCCTTCGGCTCTTGCCGGGGCTGCCCAGAATTTACTTGTAGCGGTAGACGATACGACCCCGAGTGAGGTCATAAGGGCTCAGTTCCACCACTACCCGGTCCTCAGGGAGAATCCTGATGTAGTGCTGGCGCATCTTGCCTGAGATGTGTGCCAGAACGATGTGCTTGTTGGTGAGCTCAACGCGAAACATCGCATTGGGCAGCGCCTCAGTCACAACGCCCTCGATCTCAATGACCCCGTCCTTCTTGGCCATACCCTCCGCTAACTGTTGTTGCCGCAGCCCTGCCGGATTGCACCGGACAAGACCACGAACGTTTTTGTTGGATCGGTTATCACCTCAGGCCCCAAACAGGGCACAGCAGGGCAGACAACCAACAAGCAACACTACGCCACTTTGCGGCGAATGTTAAATCCAGCCATGGTAGCGCACTGCGCGCCGGTACGCACTATATTCAGCTGCCGGAGTTGAGACCGCCTCCGCCCTGTCCACTCCATCCAGGATGGCCAGACGTACGACGTCGGCTGCCGCACTCTGCAGCGTGATGAGGCTAATCTGCCGGGCAGTTTCGGTGCTGCGGTCTAGCGCAATGGTGCCTGTTGCGAGGCAGAAGACGGTGTCGCCATCAGCCAGCGTGTGGGAAGGGTCCAGCGCCCGGGCGATTCCGGCCTGTGCAGCAGAAGCAGTCCGCTTGCACTCGGCCACATCAAGCACGGCGTTGGTGGCAACCACAACCAAGGTGGTGTTGGGTCCTGGGGCTTCCGGCGCTTCGGGCTCGGTATCACGCCCGCCAGCGGCATTCGCCGCATACGGAAGACCCAGCGCGTTGACTACCGCAAGTGCACCGACAACTGCGCCGCTCTCCAGAGTTACCGATGCGGTGCCCACTCCCCCTTTGTAGGTCCTGGCGATGACCGCGCCGGTGCCGGCGCCCACATTGCCGCGTCCGACGTCGTGCCCTTCCTCCTGGGCAGCGGCGGCCTCCGTGGCGGCGTAACCCATCCCGGCGTCGGGGCGGGCACTGAAGTCACCGCCGCGGCCGAGGTCGAAAATGGCTGCAGCGGGGACGATGGGGACCACCCCGCCGGGAACCGCAAAACCTCGGCCGTGTTCCTCGCACCAGCGCTGGGCGCCGTGGGCAGAGGCCAGCCCGTAGGCGCTGCCGCCCGTCAGGACCACCGCATCCACGGCGGACACCAGCGTGGTGGGGTCCAGTGCATCAGTCTCATGGGTCGCGGGCCCTCCCCCGCCGACGTCCACGGAACCGACCGTACCCGGCGGCGGCAGGACCACCGTCACACCACTCAACCAGCCGCCGTCGGACTTCTGCTGGTGGCCCACCCGGATTCCCGGCACATCAGTAATGGCTCCCATGGGCTCCATTGTTCCCCCTCACCCAACTAAGTAGCAGCAGATGTCGTTATGAGGGCTCAAAACGACATCTGCTGCGACCTAGTTGGGCAGGGGACGGGGCAACGCCGGATTCCAAAGCAAACGCTGGGCGATCCGATAGGCAACAGTCAGTAAACGGCCAGGGAAGGGTTGAACAACATATCCGCGTATGCCGGAAACCGGCTGTTGACACCCCGGGCGGTGTGGTGGAGTGAAGGCGGATCCTGCCCTGCCTCTTCCCAGGCCTGTTCACCGTTAGAGACCAATGACTTCACAACTCGCCGACAGGCACCCGCCACTGGCCCCGTCCGGCCAAGCTGCCGGCACGCCCGCCAGGCCCCGCCACAACCGCTGGTCGCAGCGGAAACGCCGGGACTTCTTCGTTTTCCTCGCGCTGGCCTTGCCTAACCTGCTGCTCATCGCGGTATTCACCTACGTTCCACTGTTCAACAACCTCTACTACTCCACGCTGAACTGGACGCTCGGCTCCGCGTCCGCCACCGTCGTCGGGCTGGAAAACTACATCACGTTCTTCACCAGCGCGGACGCCGGCCGGGTGCTGGGCACCACTGCCGTATTTATGGCCGCAACAGTAGGCGGCTCCATGGTGCTGGGCTTGCTGGTGGCGCTGGCACTGAACTCGAAAGTCCGCGGCACTACCTTTGCCCGGTCGGCAGTCTTCGCGCCGTATGTGCTGTCCGGGGTGGGTGTTGGCCTGGTCTGGCTGTTCATCTTTGATCCCGGCTACGGTGTGCTGGCCTGGATCCTTCGGGGCTTCGGACAGCAGAGCCCGCAGTGGATCAACGATCCGGAACTCTCACTGGTGATGGTCATCATCGTGTACGTCTGGAAGAACCTGGGCTACTGCGCTGTGGTGTTCCTCGCCGGGCTCCAGTCCCTGCCGCAGGATGTGATGGAGGCCGCCGCGCTGGACGGCGCCGGCCATTTCCGGCGCTTTCTCAGCATTTCCCTGCCGCTGCTCTCCCCTACTACGTTCTTCCTGCTGATCACCACCATGCTCAGCTCCCTGCAGGCCTTTGACCTCATCCGAATCATGACGCCCCTGGGCAGCGGCACCAGCACCCTCATCTACGAGGCATACCTCCAAGCCTTCGGTGCCTATAACCGCGCCGGCTATTCCGCCGCCATCTCCGTGGTCCTGTTTGCAATACTGCTGGTGATCACCGTGCTGCAGCTGCGGTTCATCGAAAAGAAGGTGCACTACTCGTGAACGCCCCCGCCGTCCTCCTCCCGGAACCTTCAACGTCCGACGCCGTCCCGCCCCGCGAGCGCGCATTCTCCCGTGCCAACCTGGCCAGGACAGTCGCTGCCGGGTATGCGCCGCTGGCCGTCGCTGTCCTGGTGGTCTTCCTGCCGCTGCTGTGGATGGTGCTGAGCTCGTTCAAACAACCTGGCGAAATAGTGACTTTGGACCTGCAGGCGCTCCCAGCAACCCTGGACCCGGAGAACTACCGGGTGGCCATGACCACGGTCCCGTTCGGTCAGTTCTTCCTCAACAGCACCATTGTCACCGTGGTCGGCGGCGGCATCAAAGTGATCCTGGCCCTGCTCACCGCCTACGCCCTGGTGTTCGTGCGGTTTCCGTTCAAGAACGTGATCTTCGTCCTCATCCTCGTGGCCCTGATGGTTCCCGCGCAGGTGTCAATCCTGCCGAACTACATCCTGATCGCCGGAATGGGCGGGAAGAACACCCTGTGGGGCATCATCCTGCCCGGCCTGGGAACCGCGTTCGGCACCTTTTTGTTGCGCCAGCATTTCCTGACCCTGCCCGGTTCCATCCTGGAATCAGCAGAGATCGACGGCGCCGGCCACTGGCGGCGGCTCTGGCAGATCGTGGTGCCGGTGTCCGTTCCTACCATCGCCACAGTTGCCCTGGTCACCGTGGTGAGCGAATGGAACGAGTACATCTGGCCGCTGATCATCACGGACAAGCCCGAAAGCATGACCCTCCCTGTGGGCCTGACCCTGCTACAGAACTCAGAGGGCAACGGTGCCGGCTGGGGAATCATGATGGCCGGCGCCGTCCTTGTGATCGTCCCCATCCTGGTCATCTTCGCCATGCTCCAGCGCTACATCGTCGCGGGCCTGACCCAGGGCAGCGTGACGGGCTAATCCCGGGCGGGTAGCGCCGGCGGGTACCGCCGTCGGGCATCCAAACATCCATCCACCGCATCCAGCACCACCGAGGCACACAACGAAAGGCAGCACCATGTCCCTAACCCTTGATCGACGGTTCTTCCTCACCCTGGCCGGGGCCGGGGCAGGAGCCGCAGCACTGTCCGCCTGCGGCGGCCCCTCAACAACCCCCGGAGCCGCGGTGACACCCGTTGCCGACATCGACTTCAGCGGCGTGAAGCCGGCCGCATCCATCGACTTCTGGTCCAACCACCCGGGCAAGTCACAGGATGTGGAAAAAAGCATCATCGAGAAGTTCCACGCCAAGTACCCGGACATCAAGGTGAACCTGGTGACAGCAGGCGCCAACTACGAGGAAATCGCCCAGAAGTTCCAGACCGCCCAGGCCGCCAAGTCAGGCCTGCCGTCCCTGGTGGTGCTCTCCGACGTTTGGTGGTTCCGTTACTACCTGAACGAAAGCATCATCCCGCTCGACTCGCTGGTCAAGCAACTGGACGTCAAGCTGGACGACTTCCGCACCTCGCTGGTGGACGATTACAAGTACGACGGCAAACAGTGGGCTCTTCCCTACGGCCGGTCCACGCCCTTGTTCTACTACAACAAGGACCACTTCGCTGCGGCAGGCCTGCCGGATCGCGCCCCCGCCACCTGGCAGGAATTCGCCGGCTGGGCACCCAAGCTCAAGGCAGCTTCCGGCGCCCAGTATGCCTTTATGCACCCCGCCCTCGCCGGGTACGCCGGCTGGACCCTGCAGAACAACCTCTGGGGCGAAGGCGGCGGCTGGTCCAAGGACTGGGACATCACCTGCGACTCAGCCGAGTCCGTCAGGGCACTGCAGGCTGCCCAGGATTCCGTCTACAAGGACGCCTGGGCGGGGGTCTCCTCCAAGGAATCCGCCGACGACTTTGCAGCTGGCCTCGCCTCGGCCACTCTGTCCTCGACGGGTTCGCTGATCGGCATCCTGAAGTCCGCCAAGTTCAACGTGGGCGTTGGGTTCCTGCCGGGCGGTTCGAAGGCCACCTCAGGGGTGTGCCCCACTGGCGGAGCCGGCCTGGGCATCCCCAGCGGTGTCACCAAGGAAGAGCAGCTTGCGGCCGCCATGTTCCTTCAGTTCATGACCGAGCCGGAGAACACTGCGGCGTTTTCAGCCGCAACCGGTTACATGCCCACGCGGACCTCCGCTGACATGACCGCCGTGCTGGCCAAGACCCCGCAGATCAAGATCGCCATGGACCAACTGGCCGTTACCCGCGTCCAGGACAACGCCCGCGTGTTCCTGCCCGGCGCAGACCAGGAGATGGCCAAGGCTGCCGCCAAGATCCTCACCCAACAGAGCGACGTCAAGGCCACCATGACGGAGCTGAAGTCGACGCTCGAGGGAATCTACACCAAGGACGTCAAGCCCAGGCTCAAGGCCTAACTTACGGGATGGGGACGGGAACGACGCCGAGCGGCACCAGGTGCTCTGCCCCGCCGTCGGGCGCGGAAAGGACCCAGATCCCCTTGTCGTGGACGGCCACGGAATGCTCCCACTGGCAGGAGCGCTTCCCGTCCGTGGTCACCACGGTCCAGTCGTCGTCGAGCACGGCGGTGTCGATGCTGCCGCGGACCAGCATGGGTTCGATGGCAAGGCACAGGCCGGGCCGGATCTTCGGGCCGCGGTGGCTGGTGCGGTAGTTCAAGACGTCCGGCGCCATGTGCATCTCCGACCCGATCCCGTGGCCCACGTAGTCTTCCAAGATGCCCAGGGGCTTGCCGGGGACGGAGGAGACGTAGTCGTCGATGGCAGCACCGATATCCCCCACGTGGCTGCCGGACGCCAGGGCGGCGATGCCCCGCCACATGGCCGCCTGTGTGACGTCGGAAAGACGCTGGTCCTCGGGGTCTGCCGTGCCCACGATGACCGTTCGGGCCGAGTCGGAGTGCCAGCCGTCAACGATGGCTCCGCCGTCGATCGAGATGATGTCGCCGTCGTTGAGGACCCGTCCGCCGGGGATGCCGTGCACCACTTCCTCGTTGACGGACGTGCAGATGGTGGCCGGGAAACCGTGGTAGCCGAAAAAATTGGACTTGGCGCCGGCCTGGTTCAGGACGGCCGCGAATACGTCGTCCAGGTGTTTGGTGGTGACCCCGGGCACCGCGGCCTCAACTGCTGCGTCCAGCGCACGGCTGAGGACCAGGCCCGCCTCGTGCATGGTGCGCATCTGGGCGTTGGTCTTATATTCAATACGGGGCTGGCCGAAAGCCATGGTGTGTCCTTTCAATGGCTGAGGCTCCTCCCGGAATCCGGGAGGAGCCTCGAATAACTGTTGCCGGGATCAGGCGGCCTGTGCTGCCTTGATGGCCTGCATGACGCGGTCGGTGACCTCGTCGATGCCGCCGATGCCGTCCACCTGGGTCAGGATGCCGCGTTCGGCATACTTGGCCACAACGGCCTCGGTCTGCTCGTGGTACAGGTCCAGGCGGTGGCGGATGACGGCTTCGTTGTCGTCGCTCCGGCCCGTTTCTTTCGCCCGGCCAAGCAGCCGGTGCACCAGTTCCTCGTCGTCGGCAGTGAGCTGCAGGACGACGTCGAGCTTCTCCTCGCCCTTGGCGAGGATCTCGTCGAGGTAGTCCACCTGGGCGGTGGTACGGGGGTAACCGTCGAGCAGGAAGCCGGTTTCGACGTCGGCCTCGCTGAGACGGTCACGCACCATCTTGTTGGTGACGCTGTCCGGCACAAAGTCGCCGGCATCCATGTACTTCTTGGCCTCGACGCCCAGCGGCGTCTCACCCTTGACGTTGGCGCGGAAGATATCGCCGGTGGAGATCGCAACGACGCCGAGGCGTTCGGAGATCCGCTCTGCCTGCGTTCCTTTGCCGGAACCGGGAGGTCCGATAATTAGCATTCTCGTCATCGCAAAAGCCCTTCGTAGTGACGTTGTTGTAGCTGCGCGTCAATCTGCTTGACCGTCTCCAGGCCCACACCCACCATGATCAGGATCGACGTACCGCCGAACGGGAAGTTCTGGTTCGCGTTGATCAGGACCAGGGCGACGAGCGGGATCAGTGCCACAAAGCCCAGGTACAGGGCGCCGGGCAGGGTGATCCTGGACAGGACGTACTGCAGGTAGTCCGCCGTCGGCTTGCCAGCCCGGATGCCCGGGATGAAGCCGCCGTACTTCTTCATGTTGTCCGAGACCTCTTCAGGGTTGAAGGTGATCGCGACATAGAAGTAGGTGAAAAACACAATCATGGCGAAGTAGAGCGCCATGTAAATCGGGTGGTCACCGCGGGTGAGGTTGTTGTTGATCCACTCCACCCACGGGGCCATTGTCTCGCCCTGCTTGGGCTGGTTGAACTGCGCAATCAGGCCCGGCAGGTAGAGCATGGACGACGCGAAGATCACGGGGACCACGCCGGCCATGTTGACCTTGATGGGGATGTACGTGCTGGTGCCGCCCACAGTGCGGCGTCCAATCATCCGCTTGGCGTACTGCACCGGGACGCGACGCTGGGACTGCTCCACAAAGACCACCAGGGCAACGGTGACCAGGCCAATGGCCAGGACCATAAAGAACGTGCCCGGACCCTGCGAGGTCCAGATAGCGCCCAGGGAGGTGGGGAAGCTTGCGGCGATGGAGGTGAAGATAAGCAGCGACATGCCGTTGCCCACACCCTTTTCGGTGACGAGCTCGCCCATCCACATGATCAGGCCGGTGCCGGCCGTCAGCGTGATGATGATCAGGATGGTGGTGATCACGCTGGTGTCCGGGATGATGTCCAGCGCACAGCCTGGCAGGAGCTGGCCTGAACGTGCCAGCGACACTAGTGTCGTGGCGTTGAGCAGGCCCAGGGCGATGGTGAGGTACCGCGTGTATTGGGTCAGCTTGGACTGCCCGGAGGCGCCCTCCTCGTACAGCTGCTGGAACCGGGGAATGACCACCCGGAGCAGTTGAACGATGATGCTGGCCGTGATGTACGGCATGATGCCCAGCGCGAAGATGGACACCTGAAGCAATGCACCGCCGCTGAACAGGTTAACGAGCTGGTAGAGCCCGCCTGCGGTCTGACCGTTCTGCAAGCATTGCTGGACATTCTGGTAGTTCACACCAGGCGAGGGAATGAAGGCACCCAAGCGGAAGATGGTGATGATTCCCAGCGTGAACAACAACTTGCGTCGCAGATCAGGCGTGCGAAAGGCCCGGCCAAATGCGCTAAGCAAGCGTCCTCCTGTGGTGTAAATAAGAGTGGGGTGATGGGAGTCAATAAATCCCAACAACCGAGTCTAACGGTTGTATGCGCCATGCGAACAATCCGTCAGGGCGCCCATGCGGCGAACGGACGGAAATAGTCGGCCGGCGGGATGTGAAAAAACTCCCGGTACGCAGAGCCTGGGGCCCTGCCTACCGGGAGTTCACAACGGGCGTTCGCCCACCGCCTCGTTAGAGGGCGGTGGTGCTTCCGCCTGCTGCAGCAATCTTTTCTGCGGCGCTGGCCGAGAATGCGTGGGCGGTGACGTCAACCTTGACGGTGATGTCGCCGGTGCCAAGCACCTTGACGGGCTGGTTCTTGCGAACGGCACCCTTTTCGACCAGGTTCTCCACGGTGACTGCGCCACCTTCCGGGAACAGCTCGTTGAGCTTGTCCAGGTTTACAACCTGGAACTCAACCCGGAACGGGTTCTTGAAGCCGCGCAGCTTCGGCAGGCGCATGTGCAGCGGCAGCTGGCCGCCGGCAAAGCCAGCCTTGATCTGGTAGCGGGCCTTCGTACCCTTGGTACCGCGGCCAGCGGTCTTACCCTTGGAACCTTCACCACGACCAACGCGGGTCTTGGCGGTCTTGGCACCCGGGGCGGGACGCAGGTGGTGGACCTTCAGAGCGTTCTGCTTCTCAGCAGTCGCGCTCTGTGCCTTCTCAGCAGTGTTTTTCTCTGCCATTTACTTCGCCTCCTCTACCTTTACCAGGTGCGGAACCGTGTTGAGCATTCCAACGGTCACGGCGTCGGCGGTGCGGACAACGGTGTGTCCGATCCGCTTCAGGCCGAGGGACCGAAGGGTGTCGCGCTGGTTCTGCTTGCCGCCAATGACGGACTTGATCTGAGTGATCTCCAACTGGACGTCGGAGGGAATCAGGTTCTTAGCCATAACTTAGACACCCGCCTTCTGGTTCAGGAGAGCCTTCACCATTGCCGGCGGAGCAACCTCGTCCAGGGGCAGGCCGCGGCGTGCTGCCACTGCTGCCGGCTCTTCGAGGCGCTTCAGGGCATCAACGGTCGCGTGAACGATGTTGATGGCGTTCGAGGAACCGAGCGACTTGGAGAGGATGTCGTGGATGCCCACGCACTCCAGTACTGCACGGACCGGGCCACCGGCGATAACACCGGTACCGGCGGAAGCCGGACGCAGCATTACGACGCCGGCAGCAGCCTCACCCTGAACGCGGTGCGGGATGGTGTTGCCAATGCGGGGAACGCGGAAGAAGGACTTCTTGGCCTCTTCAACGCCCTTCGCGATTGCGGCAGGAACTTCCTTAGCCTTGCCGTAGCCAACGCCGACCATACCGTTGCCGTCACCAACGACGACCAGAGCGGTGAAGCTGAAGCGACGACCACCCTTGACGACCTTGGAAACGCGGTTGATGGTAACAACGCGCTCTACGAACTGGCTCTTCTCAGCTTCACGGCCGCCGTCGCGGCCGCCACGGCCACCACGGTCGCCGCGGCCCTGGCCACGGTCTCCACGCTCGCCACGACGAGCGCCACCACGGCGGTCATCGGCAGCAGCGGGAGCAGTGGTCTCAGTGGCCGGAGCAGCTACGGCTTCAGTCGCCTTCTGATCTGCAGACACAGTGTCCTTTTCCTTGTTTGCTTCCGTCACAGTGACAGCCCACCTTCACGTGCACCGTCAGCGACGGCGGCGATCCGGCCGTGGTACTTGTTACCACCGCGGTCGAAGACAACAGCTTCGATACCGGCAGCCTTGGCACGCTCGGCGACGAGCTCGCCAACGCGCTTGGCCTTGGCAGTCTTGTCACCGTCGAATGCACGAAGGTCGGCTTCCAGTGTGGACGCGCTCGCTACGGTCAGGCCCTTGGTGTCATCGACAACCTGGACGAATACGTGGCGTGCGGAACGGTTGACGACCAGACGAGGACGTACAGCCGTACCGGAGATGCGCTTGCGGATACGAAGCTGGCGACGGCTGCGCGAAGCAGACTTGCTCTTGTTCGTACGCTTCTTATTAATTGAGATGGCCATGGTTACTTACCAGCCTTTCCGACCTTGCGGCGGATGACTTCGCCGGCGTAACGGATGCCCTTGCCCTTATAGGGGTCCGGCTTCCGCAGCTTGCGAATGTTGGCAGCAACCTCGCCGACCTGCTGCTTGTTGATACCTGAAACAGAGAGCTTGGTCGGGGTCTCAACTGCAAAGGTGATGCCCTCCGGTGCGGAGACATTTACCGGGTGGCTGAAGCCGAGAGCGAACTCAAGGTCAGATCCCTTGGCCTGAACGCGGTAACCAGTACCAACGATTTCAAGCTTCTTCTCGTAGCCCTTGGTTACGCCCTCGATCATGTTGGAGATCAGGGTGCGGGTCAGGCCGTGGAGTGAACGGGAGGCGCGCTCGTCGTTCGGGCGGGCGACAGTCAGGGTGTCTGCTTCCAGGGAAACCTCGATCGGGCTGGCCACAGTGTGGTTCAGCTCGCCTTTGGAACCCTTGACGCTGACGACAGAGCCGTCAACCTTGACCTCAACGCCGGCAGGAACGGTGATGGGGAGACGTCCAATACGTGACATTATTCTCTTCCTTTCCCGTTACCAGACGTAAGCGAGGACTTCGCCGCCCACGCCCTTCTTGCCGGCCTGCTTGTCAGTCAGGAGGCCGGAAGAGGTGGACAGGATTGCGACACCCAGGCCACCGAGCACGTGCGGCAGGTTGGTGGACTTTGCGTAAACACGCAGTCCCGGCTTGGAAATACGACGAACGCCAGCGATTGAACGCTCGCGGTTCGGACCGAACTTGAGCTCGAGGGTCAGCTTCTTGCCAACCTCAGCGTCTTCTTCTTTCCAGGAGGCGATGTAACCTTCGGCCTTCAGGATGTCGGCAACGCGTGCCTTGAGCTTGCTGTACGGCATGGTCACGGAATCGTGGTATGCCGAGTTTGCGTTGCGCAGACGCGTAAGCATGTCTGCGACAGGATCTGTCATTGTCATTTTGGGCTCTTGCCCTTCCTCATAACGGTTTCCTCGCTGCTGCCTAAAGCCTCAGCGAAGGACCTGTTACGTAGTTAGATTAGTCTTCGGCCTTGAACGGGAAACCAAGCGCCTTCAGCAGCGCGCGGCCTTCGTCATCGGTCTTGGCAGTGGTAACAACCGTGATGTCCATACCGCGGACGCGGTCGATGGAATCCTGGTCGATTTCGTGGAACATAACCTGCTCGGTCAGACCGAAGGTGTAGTTGCCGTTGCCATCGAACTGCTTGCCGCTGAGGCCGCGGAAGTCGCGGATACGGGGCAGAGCCAGCGTGACCAGACGATCCAGGAATTCCCACATGCGGTCTCCACGCAGGGTAGCGTGGGCGCCGATGGGCATGCCTTCGCGCAGCTTGAACTGTGCGATCGACTTGCGGGCCTTGGTTACCTGCGGCTTCTGGCCGGTGATCAGGGTCAGATCGCGGACAGCGCCGTCGATCAGCTTGGAGTCCTTAGCGGCATCTCCAACACCCATGTTCACAACGACCTTCACCAGGCGGGGAACCTGGTTGACGTTCTCGTACTTGAATTCCTCAATGAGCGTGCTCTTGATGGAATCGGCGTACTTGGTCTTCAGACGAGGAACGATCTTCGTTGCCGGAGTCTCGAGAGTCTCAGTCATTAGATGTCCTTCCCGGAGCTCTTGGCCACGCGTACACGCACTTCGCGCTTCACGCCATTGCGCTCAACGGTCTCGGTGCGGAAACCAACGCGGGTGGGCTTCTTGGTGGACGGGTCAACCAGAGCCACGTTGGAGATGTGGATCGAAGCTTCGACAACCTCGATGCCACCGGTCTTGGTGCCGCGCTGCGACTGACCGACCTTGGTGTGCTTGGTTACGCGGTTAATGCCTTCGACCAACACGCGGTTGCTCTCCGGGAATACGCGCAGAACCTTGCCCTGCTTGCCTTTGTCGCCGCCGCGCTCAGCCTTGGCGCCAGTGATGACCTGAACGAGGTCACCCTTCTTGATCTTAGCCATGGACTAGAGCACCTCCGGAGCCAGAGAAACGATCTTCATGAACTTCTTGTCACGGAGTTCACGACCAACCGGTCCGAAGATACGGGTACCGCGGGGGTCACCGTCAGCCTTCAGGATCACAGCTGCGTTCTCGTCAAACTTGATGTAGGAACCATCCGCACGGCGGCGTTCCTTCTTGGTACGGACGATGACTGCCTTGACAACATCGCCCTTCTTTACGTTGCCGCCCGGAATTGCGTCCTTGACGGTAGCGACGATGACGTCGCCAATGCCTGCGTAGCGACGGCCAGATCCACCGAGAACGCGAATGGTAAGGATTTCCTTAGCACCCGTGTTGTCGGCGACCTTGAGTCGCGACTCCTGCTGAATCACTATTTACTCCTTGCGTCGCGCTGGTTCTCAGACCGAAAATCTTCCTACGGAATGAGCCTTGCGGAACGGTTGATCGGGGTGTCTCTTGACCTGCCTGGATTTTGCCAGACCAGGCCTAAACGCCCGTGCCAAAAACATTTGCTTCCCAAGCGAATTGGACGCAGTCCAAGTGCAAGGGGGCACTATGCCGTGGCACGATTGTTTACGAGGTTTGATGACGGCGCACAAAAGGCGCCATACAAACTCAATATCCTAGCACAGATCGGGTCAGTCCCCATATCACAGGCCAGGCCGCTGCATCAAAGAACGACGGCGTCAGGCACGGCATTCTTTCGGCGCACCGCCGGTGCCGCTCCCCCGCGAACCCGGGCCGCCGCCGTCGTACGTTCCGTGAAAATGTGCTGGGCGTGACGCCCTCAGCCGCCCGTCCCGGAAATGAGGAAACCCCCGTTCCCAAAGGGAACGGGGGTTTCCGGGGCATAGCCCAGCAGCACAGCTGCAGGTGTTACTTAGCCTTCTCGAGAATCTCCACGAGCCGCCAGTTCTTCGTGGCGGACAGCGGGCGGGTCTCAGCGATGACTACGAGGTCGCCGATGCCGGCGATGTTCTCTTCGTCGTGAGCCTTGACCTTCGAGGTGCGGCGGATGACCTTGCCGTAGAGGGCGTGCTTCACGCGGTCTTCAACCTGGACAACGATGGTCTTTTCCATCTTGTCCGAAACCACGTAGCCGCGACGCGTCTTACGGTAACCGCGCTGCTCAGCCGTAGCTGCCGTAGCAGTTTCCGTCACGTTCTCGTCCTTTTCACTCACTTGGCATCCTCCTCGGTCTCAACCGTTTCAGCCTTTTCGGCCTTCTTGGTTGTTGCCTTCTTGGACTTCTTTTCTTCCTTGGCTTCCACAACCGGTGCGGCAACCTCGGCACGAATGCCCAGCTCGCGTTCACGGAGAACGGTGTAGATGCGTGCGATGTCCTTCTTTACCGCGCGCAGACGACCGTGGTTCTCCAGCTGGCCGGTGGCGGACTGGAAACGCAGGTTGAACAGCTCTTCCTTAGCCTTGCGGAGTTCTTCAACGAGACGCTCGTTGTCGAAACCGTCCAGCTGTGCGGGAGCGAGTTCCTTGGATCCTACTGCCATTTCTATTCACCACCTTCGCGACGCAGAATGCGTGCCTTCAACGGGAGCTTGTGGATTGCCAGGCGCAGGGCCTCGCGTGCCACCGATTCTTCGACACCGGAGATCTCAAAGAGAACCCGGCCCGGCTTGACGTTGGCGACCCACCATTCCGGTGAACCCTTACCGGAACCCATGCGGGTTTCAGCAGGCTTCTTCGTCAGGGGACGGTCCGGGTAGATGTTGATCCAGACCTTACCGCCACGCTTGATGTGGCGGGTCATCGCGATACGTGCAGACTCGATCTGACGGTTGGTTACGTATGCCGGGCTCAGGGCCTGGATGCCGTACTCACCGAAGGAGACCTTGGTGCCGCCCGTAGCAGCGCCGGAACGACCCGGGTGGTGCTGCTTGCGGTGCTTGACTCGACGTGGGATAAGCATTTAAGCCTGTCCTCCTTCTACTGCAGCAGGTGCAGCCTCAACTGCCGGAGCCTCTGCAGCGGGAGCTGCTTCGGCGGCCGGACGGTCGGTACGACGGCGGCGGTCACCACGGTCAGCACCGCCCGGGCGGCCCGGACGGTCGCTGGCGCCGCGGCCACGGGACGGAGCAGCAGCTGCCTGCTGAGCCAGTTCCTTGGCGGTGACGTCACCCTTGTAGATCCAGACCTTCACGCCGATGCGGCCGAAGGTGGTCTTGGCCTCGTAGAAGCCGTAGTCGATGTTCGCACGGAGGGTGTGCAGGGGCACACGGCCTTCGCGGTAGAACTCCGAGCGGGACATTTCAGCGCCGCCCAGTCGACCCGAGCAGGCGATACGGATGCCCTTGGCACCTGCACGCTGCGCGGACTGCATGGCCTTCTTCATCGCACGGCGGAACGCCACGCGGGAAGTCAGCTGCTCAGCAACGCCCTGGGCAACAAGCTGTGCTTCCATCTCGGGGTTCTTGACCTCGAGGATGTTCAGCTGGACCTGCTTGCCGGTGAGCTTTTCGAGCTCGCCGCGGATGCGGTCTGCTTCGGCGCCGCGGCGGCCGATGACGATGCCCGGGCGTGCCGTGTGGATGTCCACGCGGACACGGTCACGGGTGCGCTCGATTTCGACCTTGGCGATACCGGCGCGCTCCATGCCAACAGACATGAGCTGGCGGATACGGATGTCTTCGCGAACGAAGTCCTTGTACCGCTGTCCGGCCTTGGTGCTGTCAGCGAACCAGTGCGATACGTGATCGGTGGTGATGCCGAGTCGGAACCCGTGCGGGTTTACTTTCTGTCCCACTTAGCGAGCCTCCTCTTTCTCCGGGGTAGCGACTACCACGGTGATGTGGCTGGTGCGCTTCTTGATCTGAAATGCACGACCCTGGGCACGCGGCTGGAACCGCTTCATGGTCGGGCCTTCATCAACAAACGCTTCGCTGATGATGAGGTCACCTTCGTCAAACGCCACGCCGTCGCGGTCCGCGAGGACCCGGGCGTTGGAGATTGCCGACTGAACTACCTTGAATACCGGCTCAGAAGCTGCCTGGGGGGCAAACTTCAGAATTGCCAGAGCCTCGTTCGCTTGCTTACCACGAACAAGGTTGACGACGCGCCGGGCCTTCATAGGCGTTACGCGGATGTGACGCGCAATTGCCTTGGCTTCCATTGCTTTCCTTCTCTCGTCTATGACGTAAGTGCAGGCGCCTAGCGGCGCTTGCCCTTACGGTCGTCCTTGACATGGCCGCGGAATGTCCGCGTGGGAGCGAATTCGCCGAGCTTGTGCCCGACCATCGACTCGGTGACAAACACCGGAATGTGCTTGCGTCCGTCATGTACGGCGATCGTGTGCCCGAGCATGTCGGGGATGATCATCGAACGGCGGGACCAGGTCTTAATGACGTTCTTGGTGCCCTTTTCGTTTTCCCTATCCACCTTCACAAAGAGGTGCTGGTCAACGAAGGGACCTTTTTTCAGGCTGCGTGGCATGTGTCCAGGCTCCTATCGCTTGTTCTTGCCAGTACGACGGCGACGAACAATAAGCTTGTCGCTCTCTTTGTTGGGGCGGCGGGTGCGGCCTTCACGCTTACCGTTCGGGTTGACGGGGTTACGTCCACCGGACGTCTTGCCCTCGCCACCACCGTGCGGGTGGTCAACCGGGTTCATGGCTACACCACGGACTGTCGGGCGGACGCCCTTCCAGCGCATGCGGCCAGCCTTGCCCCAGTTGATGTTCGACTGCTCTGCGTTGCCGACCTCGCCGACGGTTGCGCGGCAGCGCACGTCAACGTTGCGGATTTCGCCAGAAGGCAGTCGCAGCTGGGCGAAGCGGCCTTCCTTGGCTACAAGCTGGATCGATGCGCCGGCGGAGCGGCCCATCTTGGCGCCGCCACCCGGACGCAGTTCAACTGCGTGGATAACGGTACCCACCGGGATGTTGCGCAGGGGCAGGTTGTTGCCAGGCTTGATGTCAGCGTTGGCACCTGCTTCTACGAAGTCACCCTGGGAGAGCTTGTTCGGGGCGATGATGTAACGCTTGGTGCCATCAACGTAGTGCAGGAGGGCGATGCGAGCCGTACGGTTCGGATCGTACTCGATTTCGGCAACGCGGGCGTCAACGCCGTCCTTGTCGTGGCGACGGAAGTCGATCAGACGGTACTGGCGCTTGTGGCCGCCACCCTTGTGACGGGTTGTGATCTTACCGGTGTTGTTACGGCCGCCCTTTTTGGGCAGCGGACGTACCAACGACTTTTCCGGCGTCGACCGCGTGATTTCTGTGAAGTCCGCTACGCTCGAGCCACGACGGCCCGGGGTAGTCGGCTTGTATTTACGGATTCCCATAATTTATTTCCTCGTTAAAGTGGTCTCCGCTACGCGAGCGGACCGCCGAAGATGTCGATAGTGCCTTCTTTGAGGGTGACAATCGCACGCTTGGTGTTCTTGCGGGTACCCCATCCGAATTTGGTGCGCTTGCGCTTACCGGCACGGTTGATGGTGTTGATCGAGTCGACCTTGACGGAGAAAATCTTCTCCACGGCCAGCTTGATCTCGGTCTTGTTCGAGCGGGGGTCCACCAGGAAGGTGTACTTTCCCTCATCGATCAGGCCGTAGCTCTTTTCCGAAACGACGGGTGCAAGCACGACGTCGCGCGGGTCCTTGATGGTGGCTGCACTCACTTGGCATCCTCCTCGTTCTTTGCAGCCTTGTCAGCAACGAATGCTTCGTAGGCAGCCTTGGTGAAGACTACGTCGTCAGAAACGAGAACGTCGTAGGTGTTCAGCTGGTCTGCGTACAGAACGTGAACATCCTCGAGGTTGCGCACGGACAGTGCAGCAACATCGTTGGCGCGCTCAATGACAACGAGCAGGTTCTTGCGCTCGGAGACGCCGCGCAGCGTTGCCAGTGCTTCCTTGGAGGACGGCTTGGAGCCGGCAACCAGGTCAGCAACGACGTGGATGCGTCCGTTGCGGGCGCGGTCAGAGAGTGCGCCGCGCAGTGCAGCAGCAATCATCTTCTTGGGGGTGCGCTGGCTGTAGTCACGCGGTGTGGGACCGTGGACAACGCCACCGCCGGTCATGTGAGGAGCACGGATTGAACCCTGACGGGCGCGGCCGGTGCCCTTCTGCTTGAACGGCTTGCGGCCTGCACCGGAAACTTCGGCGCGGGTCTTGGTCTTGTGGGTACCCTGGCGAGCAGCAGCGAGCTGTGCAACGACGACCTGGTGCAGCAGCGGCACGTTGGTCTGAACGTCGAAGATCTCTGCAGGCAGGTCAACCTTGACAGTGTTAGCCATTGAACTAGGCTCCCTTCACGGCGGTGCGTACGAGTACGACCTGGCCGCGGGCGCCGGGAACGGCACCCTTGATCAGGAGCAGCGACTTCTCGACGTCAACAGCGTGAACGGTGAGGTTCAGCGTGGTGTGACGAACGGCGCCCATGCGGCCGGCCATTTTCATGCCCTTGAAGACGCGGCTCGGGGTGGATGCGCCACCGATTGAACCGGGCTTACGGTGGTTCTTGTGGGCACCGTGGGAAGCTCCAACGCCGTGGAAGCCGTGACGCTTCATAACACCGGCGAAGCCCTTACCCTTGGTGGTGCCGATAACGTCGATCTTCTGGCCGGCTTCGAAGAGCTCAACAGAAAGCTCCTGGCCCAGCTCGTAAGTGTCAGCATCTGCAGTGCGCAGTTCGACGACGTGGCGGCGAGGCGTGACGCCTGCCTTTTCAAAGTGACCAGCCAGCGGCTTGGTGACCTTGCGGGGATCGATCTGGCCGTAGCCGATCTGAACGGCGACGTAGCCATCGGTCTCTGCGTTGCGCAGCTGCGTGATGACGTTCGAATCTGCCTGGACCACAGTGACGGGGATGAGCTTGTTGTTCTCGTCCCAGACCTGGGTCATGCCGAGCTTCGTGCCCAGCAGGCCCTTTACGTTACGGGTTGCGGTCATAGTCTCTCAGCACCTCCCTACAGCTTGATTTCGATGTTCACGTCGGCAGGCAGGTCGAGACGCATAAGCGAGTCAACGGCCTTCGGCGTGGGATCGATGATGTCGATAAGACGCTTGTGCGTGCGCATTTCAAAGTGCTCGCGGCTGTCCTTGTACTTGTGCGGAGAGCGGATTACGCAGTAAACGTTCTTCTCCGTCGGAAGCGGCACGGGGCCAACTACCGTGGCGCCTGCGCGCGTGACCGTCTCAACGATCTTCCGGGCTGAAACGTCAATGACCTCGTGGTCATATGACTTCAGCCGGATGCGGATTTTTTGTCCCGCCATGTCGCCTGACTCTCTTTCAGTCTGTGCTTCCCCTGGTTGGGGCTGCCCTGTTCACTTACTCGTTGTGTGGCTGCCGAAGCATTTGAAGTCGTAACTACCACCCGCCGCACAAACTGAATCCGGATAAATCCGGGTTCCTCACCTTGCCGGCGCAACCGACCCCCGCGGTCGGGCGTGTCGCGATTTTCACGCATACAAATCCGCAGTTCCATGGGGAGTGGGTTATGTTTGGGCTTCAACTTGGACCCTGACACCCGGCATTATCCGGATCGGGACACGAAGAAGCGCTTGAACAACTCATCTAGTATGCCGGATATTATCGGCAGAAGCGAATCTGCTTGGCTTTCGTGCCCCTGGATCATTGCCTTCGGCAACCTGCGAATAGATGATGGGGGCATGACGGTCGAAAATGCTGCTTCCGTACGCGACCTCGCCGACCGGTTGCCGCCTTCCTTTAAGCTGGGCGTAGCCGCAGCCGCCTTCCAGATTGAGGGGGCCCTGGCCGAGGACGGACGTGGTCCCTCCGGCTGGGACGCCTTTGTGCAGAAGCCCGGCAGCATCATGGACGGCCACTCCCCTGCCGTGGCCTGCGACCACTACAACCGGTTCCCCGAGGACATCGCCCTCATGCGCGAGCTGGGCATCGATTCGTACCGCTTCTCCCTATCGTGGCCCCGGATCCAGCCGGACGGCCGCGGTGCCATCAACAGGCAGGGCCTGGACTTTTACGACCGGCTGATCGACCAGCTCCTTGAGGCGGGTATCTCGCCCATGGCCACCCTGTATCACTGGGATACTCCGCTGCCGCTGGAGCACGGCGGCGGCTGGATGAACCGCGCCACGGCCGAACGGTTTGCAGAGTACTGCGGGGTAGCCGGGAAGCACTTCGGTGACCGTGTCGACCAGTGGGTGACCCTGAATGAGCCCGTCTCAGTGACCCTCAACGGATATGCGCTGGGTGTCCATGCCCCCGGGCTGGCACTCATGTTCGACGCCTTGCCGTCGATCCACCACCAGCTCCTGGCCCACGGCCTGGGTGTCCAGGCCCTGCGCGCCGCGGGCGTCAAGGGCGGCGTGGGAGTAACCAATCTGCACTCACCGGTGCGACCCGCCAGTCGGAAGGTCGGCGACAGGCTCGTGGCGAGGCTGTACGACCTGCTGATGAACAGAATCTATGCAGACCCGGTGCTGCTGGGCAGGTACCCCAAGCTCCCCGTGGTGTCACGGCCCTGGCTCCATTCCATCGGAAAGCTTTCGGACGCTGACCTGAAGACCATCCACCAACCGCTGGACTTCTATGGCCTCAATTACTACTTCCCGGTGAAGGTGGCCCTCGGACGCGGCATTACCCCCATTCCCGCCGACACTCACAAGGCCGTTGCGCAATTGCCTTTCCACGAAGTGGGGTACCCGGAGTACCAGACCACGGGCTTCGGGTGGCCGGTGGCCCCCGCGCATCTGGGCATTCTCCTCGCGGAACTTCGGGACCGCTATGGGGATGCCTTGCCGCCGGTCTACATCACCGAAAGCGGCGCCAGCTTCCCGGAACCGGATCGCGTGGACGGCCCCCTCCAGGATGCGCGCCGGGTGAACTACATCGCCGATCACTTGCGGCAGGCGGTTGACGCGACGGCTCCAGGCGGAATCGCCGAGGGGCTCGACCTCCGTGGGTACTATGTCTGGACACTCATGGATAACTTTGAATGGGCCGCGGGCTACTCCCAGCGCTTCGGGCTGATCCACGTGGATTTTGAAACGCAGGAGCGGACGCCGAAGTCGTCCTTCTACTGGTACCAGGCCTTGAGCCGGGAGCGGAAGAGGCTGCCCGGCTGAGCACGCGGCAACCTCAAGGCTTGCAAGCGCCGTCTGCGCGCTATTGCCCTACTGGTTCTTTTTTGCCCGGTTGATGCGCTTGGCGCGGTCGATCTCATTCCGGAAATACTTCTTCGCCCAAAAAACACCGGCAATAACTGCAACCACAACAGCCAGGAAAATTAGCCATTCCATGATGTGCTCCTCTCGATGCAAGCAACAGTATCAGTGCTTGCTGAACGGCTCCCCGCCATCCGGCTGGTCAGGTGAAGGCTGTCCTGGGGACGGCTGCAGCGCCGGTTTCTCCCCGGCCGTTCCGCGGTTCAGCCGCCAGACTGCGAACACAATAAGCCCGACGGCGATCAGCGCCAGGAGCGCGAACGTGTACTGACGCATTGCCCAGAGAATGCATGCGGCCACTCCGGCGGCGCCCCACCAGACAAACAACCGTTCACCCAACCCCAGGCCGGCGAGCAGAAGCCCTGCGAAGAGGATTAGCACCCACAATTGTTGGCTGCCGCTACCGCCAAAAACAACACCCAGGGCGCTCAGCGTGAGCAGTCCGGCCGCGGCTCCCAGAAGGAGCCTGCCGGCATTCCGCTGTCCTGTAGTGAAGCGCAGGATCCCCAGGCCGGCCCCGGCGAGCACGTACCACTGGGCTACCCAGAACGGGTCAGGCAGGCCAAGCGAAAGGCTGTAGTTCTGCCCGTACTGCCCATCCAGGTCGAAGATGGCGGCCCGCTGCACCGCCGCCACGACCGCCACAAACCCAGTCTCGGCAACGATCCGGCGTGCCGTTCCCGGAGCTTCGAGGCAGGCTACTCCCACCGCCGCAGCCAAGGCAAAGGCTGCTGCCCATGCCGTCGCGTCGGGACGCACCCCGGTCAAGGCGACAATGCAAAGCCCCAGGAAGGCCCCTCCGGCCAAGGACCAGCGGCGCACGGGGTCGGCGGCCAGCTCTCCACTGCGGTACAGCCGTGCGCCATACAGTCCAGCAGCTGACAGTCCCGCGCCGCAAAGCCACGTAAGATACTGGCCCCACTCCCCCGGAACATCCCGGAAGGCAGCATCTGCCAGCTGCATGCCGCCGGCCAGGGCAGCAAGCGCGGCCGGTACGTACAGCCAGGGCAGCTCCTCAACATGCGAGGCCGTGAAGCACACCCCGGCGAGCACCAGGAGGGCAGCGCCCATGACCCAGCCCGTCGCCGTCGTGGACACAAACAGGGCGGTCAGGGCAAATGACCCGGCGGTCGTGAGCCAGAGCCAGTGGTCGACCTCCGTCACAGCAACGTTGCGCCCGCGCAGCATTACGCCTGCAAGTGAAGCGAGGATCGCCCCGAGCAACAGCACTGCCGCAGTGCCGGTGTAGTCGAGTACCGGAGCCGCCAGGAAGCTCGCGCTGCTCGCTCGGCTGCCAGAGGCGAAACTGACCACGGGCCCCAATGATAGGACCCCGAACAGCAGCGCATAGACGGCGAAGTAGAGGGAGCCTCGCGCCGCGAAGAACCGGCGCGCCACGACTGCCGAACATAGCAACAGTGCCAACTCCAGGAGCACCACCCAGCGTCCGCCGTCGTCGTCGGAAGTCCTCGCCCAGCCCAGCCGGGCCTGCCAGGCATAAGCGAGGGGAAGAAGGGCCTGGCCAGCGAGCGTGATCCAGACGGCCGCCTGCTGGAAAGGAACGTCAGCCAGCCGTGAACGCATCAGCCAGCGGATTCCGTGCTGGGCAGCCAGCACAAGCGCGAAGGTGACGGAGACGGCGGTCGGAGACGCCGTGGCGTCGTAACTGAGGACTGCAGCGAGGGCGGCCGTCAACAGCCTGGCTCCTGCAAAATACCAGCCCTTCCATAAGGGCTGGCCGGATGCCACCACCATCACCGCGGCAAACACGGCAAAGATTCCCAGCACGAGTTCAACCACCAACAGGTCACCGCCGCTGAATGCCAGCAGGACCACCAGCGACGACGGCGCGAACCAGACGGCGGCGCCCTTGCTCCTGAAAACGTACCCCGAGGCCACGGCGCAGGTTGCTGTCAGTGCAGCGACGAAGGGCGCTTGCCAACCGTCCGGGTCCAGCACCAACAGCAGCACAGACGCCATCAGCTGGAACAGCAGGACCACGCCCGGATCCGTGAGCACTCCCCGCGGAGCCTTCCCGCGCACAAAGGCGGAGACGGGGAATACCAGTTGGATGGCGAGGAAGAGGACCAACACTGTGGCAGGGCGGAGTACATCGCCGGCGATGACGGTTGGCCCTGCCTCACTCTGGAGAAGATCAAAAGCCGTCAGTACCAGCACCGTGGCTGCAACGCGGCCCAGCCACCAGTAGGTCCAGCGGTGTTGCTGCACCCGCATCCGCAGGCCGGAAGCGAGCAGGTATCCCAGGACCAGAAGCAGTGCGACGTTTCCGAAAGGCTGGCTCACAGCCAGGAAAGACACGGGGACACAAAGCGTGGAGGCCGCCAGAGGAAGGGCTTCCCAGATTGTGGCGTTCCACTCAAGCTCACTTGCAGGCCGGGGCACCATCAAGAGGCCAACCGCCATCGCGGTCAGGAGTTGAATGAGTACCGCTGCCCGGATCCAGTCGTGGGCCGGAGTCGTGTCAAGGAGCACCAGCAGGACAACGGCGGCCAGGGAGCCGCCACCTGCCCGCTCCAGGAACGCCGAGATCACCTGCTGACACACCAGCGCTACCAGCAGCCCGAAGACCGAAGTGATGATGCGGTCCGGGCCGGTGCCGATAACCGCGGCAACAGTGACAGGAACTGACAGGGTCAATGCCAACCTGGCGGCGAGTACGAGGTTCCTCCGGAGCTTGCTGGCCGCGAAGAACGCGCGGACTGCCCAGAAGACGAACGCCAGTGCCAGCATGACCGCCAACGGCCACGCGCCCAGGGCGTAGCCGAGCACTCCCGCGAGGAGCAGGGCGGCCACAGGAGCCCACTCGGCCGGGCCTCCCAGGCGTGTGGCCACAACAAAGCTGGTGGCCAGGGCACCGGCAACGGGTATCCACAGGGGAACCTCACCCACCTGGCCGAACGCGCCGTAGGGGTAATACTCGGCCGAAAGCACGAGGCCGCCGTACATCGCAGTGGCGAGCAGCTGGATAGTGAAGGTGGCCAGCGAGTCCACGAACCAGCGTCCATGCAGTGTGCCTGAGGACGGTTCGGCCCGGTTTTGCGGACGCTTAGCGCCTGGCATCCAGTGGCCTAACCAAGCGGAGGCAAGAGCCACGGCCACTGCCTGGACCGCGAGGATTGCTGCCGCAGCCAGTAAGGCATCACTTCCCCTGCCGGTCAGGTTCCAGATCTCGACTGCGGCGGCGATCGTCAGGGATACCCGCGCTGCGTAGAAGTTGGCGAGCCTGAGCCGACTGCCCGGCACGGCGGCCATCAGCCCAAAGTAGCAACCGCACATAGCCATAATGAGCGCGTACTCGGTCTTGTCCAACAGCAGCGGAACGCAAGTGGCTGCGGCTGCGACGGCAGGCACCACCAACGGATGCAACACCATGAGTGGCCTCGCATAGACCGGCGGAAGCCAGGCGGGCTTGGCGAGGGCCACTAGGGTCAGCAGTACGGCCACGCAGATCTGTGCGGCGAAGTACCAGACCAGCGCTCCTCCCAGGACTGACACCCCGGACCAAGCCGTAGACGCCACAAACGTCAGCGACAGGTAGACCAGCACCCGGCTTTCGAGGCGGACGGCGGCAGCGACGTAGGCGGCGGTCCCAATCAGTGAAGTGATCAGCCAGGCGGTGGGGCCGTGGTGGAGGGCGAAGTTGTACAGGGCGAGTCCCGTCACCGGGACCAGCGCCAGGCCCGTTCCCGCAAAGGCCACCGCCGCCGGCCTGAGGCGTGGCACCCGGCTATGGAGAACAAATCCCGCGGCATAGAAGGCGGCGGTAACTATGCAGACCCCGGCGAAGCGAAGCGTGGGGGGAAGACTGGTTCCGATGAACAGCGCCGCTGCTGCGACCAGGAGCAGGCTGGCGACGTAGAGCGTGATGTTGATGTTCTGCCGGTCCCGCTTCTCGCGCCGGGCCTGGCGTTCCGCGGCCGTCTGCGCCGGCTGCCTAGCCGGGTAGTTGGAGTACGGCGCTGCCGGACGGTCAACGTGGGGCCCTGGTGCCCGCCCGGATACTGGCGCGGCTTCCTGGGGACGGATCGTGGAGGCAGGGCGCCCGGGCACACGGGATGGCAGGGCGAAAGTCGGTTCCGCCGCCGGGACGGTCCCCGTCTGCGAACCCACATTGTAGGCCGCCGGGGGCGCGGGATGAACCCTGGGCTGGAAAGACGGCGCTGTGCCCGGTGCGGCCGGACTCGGGGCCGCAGGCTGCGTCGCCTCGATCTTGGCCATGGCGTCCAACCAGCCCTGGAGGTGCCCTGCACGGTAGCCCGCTTCATAAGATTCGTCCTGCATGATGAACCCTCTCCAACGGGCAGGATGAATCCGGCCCAATTAATCCAGTGATTGGATTAATCGTAGCAAAGAACAGCCCCGCTGCACTAGCAGCGGGGCTGTTTCCACACTTTCCGTCAGGACCGCTAGGCGGCCCTTCCGGTCAGGTCAATCAGGGATCAACAAGAATTACTTGATGATCTTGGTAACGCGTCCTGAACCAACGGTGCGGCCGCCTTCGCGGATAGCGAAGCCGAGGCCCTCTTCCATGGCGATCGGCTGGATGAGCGCAACGGTCATCTCAGTGTTGTCGCCAGGCATAACCATTTCCGTGCCTTCCGGCAGGGTGATAACGCCGGTTACGTCCGTGGTACGGAAGTAGAACTGCGGGCGGTAGTTGGAGTAGAACGGGTTGTGACGTCCGCCTTCGTCCTTGGAGAGGATGTAGACGTTAGCCTCGAAGTCGGTGTGCGGGGTGATGGAACCCGGCTTGACGACAACCTGGCCACGCTCTACGTCATCACGCTTCAGACCGCGGAGCAGGAGGCCACAGTTCTCGCCGGCCCATGCTTCGTCGAGCTGCTTGTGGAACATCTCGATACCGGTAACCGTGGTCTTCTGGACCGGGCGGATGCCGACGATCTCGACCTCGGAGTTGATGGCGAGGGTTCCACGCTCGGCGCGGCCCGTTACAACGGTGCCACGGCCGGTGATCGTGAAGACGTCTTCGATCGGCATCAGGAACGGCTTGTCACGGTCACGTACGGGGTCCGGAACGGACTCGTCAACAGCTTCCATGAGGTCCTCAACGGACTTGACCCAGACGGGGTCGCCTTCGAGGGCCTTCAGGCCGGAAACGCGAACAACAGGAGCGTCGTCGCCATCGAAGCCCTGAGCCGAAAGCAGCTCACGAACTTCCATTTCAACGAGGTCCAGCAGCTCTTCGTCGTCGACCATGTCCGACTTGTTCAGTGCAACCAGCAGGTAGGGAACGCCAACCTGGCGGGCGAGCAGGACGTGCTCGCGGGTCTGAGCCATCGGGCCGTCAGTGGCGGCAACCACGAGGATTGCACCGTCCATCTGTGCAGCACCGGTGATCATGTTCTTGATGTAGTCAGCGTGACCCGGTGCGTCTACGTGTGCGTAGTGGCGCTTCTCGGTCTGGTACTCAACGTGGGAGATGTTGATGGTAATGCCGCGCTGACGCTCTTCGGGAGCAGAGTCAATAGACGCGAAGTCGCGCTGCTCGTTGAGAGTCGGGTACTTGTCGTACAGCACCTTGGAAATGGCGGCCGTCAACGTCGTCTTACCGTGGTCAACGTGACCAATGGTGCCGATGTTAACGTGCGGCTTAGTCCGCTCGAACTTTGCCTTTGCCACAGGTTCCTCCTAGAACGTTTTCAAATGACTTACCCTTCAACCGCGCTTGTCGCGGCAGAAACTCAGGCAAGTCTACTTGGGGGGCTTTGGATTGGTGAAATTGCAGATTCAGGAACTAATACTAGTGCCTAGAGCCTGTTCGTGCAGATGGCCGGGACCCGGCTTGACCGGACTGCATCCGACCGGGTTCCGGCCACCTGCACCAGGCGGGCTTCCGTTATCCGGAAACCACACCCGAGTTTGTCGCTTCGAAAGTCGAAAAAGACTACTCGCCGCGGGTCTTCTGGATGATCTCGTCGGCGACTGCCTTCGGGACCTCGGCGTAGCTGTTGAACGTCATGGAGTACACAGCGCGGCCCTGGGTCTTCGAACGCAGGTCACCGATGTAGCCGAACATGCCGGACAGCGGGACGTGCGCACGGATAACCTTGACACCCTGTGCATCTTCCATGGACTGCATCTGGCCACGGCGGGAGTTGAGGTCACCGATAACTTCACCCATGTATTCCTCAGGGGTGCGGACCTCGACATCCATCAGCGGTTCGAGCAGAACAGGGTTCGCCTTGCGTGCGGCTTCCTTGAAAGCCATACGCCCGGCGATCTTGAACGCCATTTCCGAGGAGTCAACATCGTGGTACGCGCCGTCAATCAGCGTGGCCTTGATGCCGACAACCGGGTAACCGGCCAGGACGCCGTCGTTCAGCGCATCCTGGATACCGGCGTCAACAGAGGGAATGTACTCGCGCGGAACGCGGCCACCAGTGACCTTGTTCTCGAACTCGTACAGTTCGCCTTCGGCGGTGTCCAGCGGCTCGATCGCGATCTGGATCTTTGCGAACTGACCCGAACCACCGGTCTGCTTCTTGTGTGTGTAGTCGTGACGCTCCACAGCACGCTTGATGGTTTCGCGGTACGCAACCTGCGGCTTGCCAACGTTGGCCTCGACCTTGAATTCGCGGCGCATGCGGTCCACCAGGATGTCCAGGTGGAGCTCGCCCATGCCGGCGATGATGGTCTGGCCGGTGTCTTCGTTGAGGGACACCTGGAAGGTGGGGTCCTCAGCGGAGAGCTTCTGGATGGCCGTGGAGAGCTTCTCCTGGTCACCCTTGGTGTTCGGCTCGATGGCAACCGAGATCACGGGCTCCGGGAAGCTCATGGACTCGAGGACGATCTGGTTGGCGGAGTCGCACAGGGTGTCGCCCGTGGTGGTGTCCTTCAGACCGATCGCTGCGTAGATGTGGCCGGCGGTAGCGCCCTCAACAGGCATTTCCTTGTTGGCGTGCATCTGGAACAGCTTGCCGATGCGCTCCTTCTTGCCCTTGGTGGAGTTGACCACCTGTGCGCCTGCTTCCACGTGACCGGAGTACACGCGGATGAAGGTGAGCTGGCCGAAGAACGGGTGCGCGGCAATCTTGAACGCAAGAGCAGAGAACGGCTCTTCCGAAGACGGCTTGCGGGTCAGTTCCTTCTCTTCGTCGCGGGGATCGTGACCGATCATCGGCGGGACGTCGAGCGGGTTCGGCAGGTAGTCGACTACGGCATCCAGCATCGGCTGGACGCCGCGGTTCTTGAACGCGGAGCCACAGAAGATCGGGTACAGCTCGGAGTTGATCGTCATCTTGCGGATGCCGGCCTTGAGCTCGTCGACTGAGATCTCTTCGCCCTCAAGGTACTTCTCCATGAGTTCTTCGGAGGCCTCGGCAACGGTCTCAACGAGCGTTGCGCGGTACTCCTCAGCCTTTTCCTGGAGGTCAGCCGGGATCTCGCGGATCTCGTACTTGGCACCCATGGTGACGTCACCCTTGGCATCGCCGGGCCAGACCAGTGCACGCATGTACAGCAGGTCCACAACGCCGATGAAGTCGTTCTCGGCACCGATCGGCAGCTGCATGACCAGCGGCTTGGCACCGAGGCGGCTGATGATGGTGTCTACGGTGAAGTAGAAGTCAGCGCCCAGCTTGTCCATCTTGTTGACGAAGCAGATACGCGGAACGTTGTACTTGTCGGCCTGGCGCCAAACGGTCTCAGACTGCGGCTCAACGCCTTCCTTGCCATCGAAGACGGCGACAGCGCCGTCGAGGACGCGCAGGGAGCGCTCAACCTCAACGGTGAAGTCAACGTGGCCAGGGGTGTCGATGATGTTGATCTGGTTGTTTTCCCAGAAGCAGGTCACGGCGGCAGACGTGATGGTGATGCCGCGTTCCTTTTCCTGTTCCATCCAGTCGGTGGTCGAAGCGCCGTCGTGCGTTTCGCCGATCTTGTGGTTCACACCTGTGTAGAACAGAATGCGCTCGGTGGTGGTGGTCTTGCCGGCATCAATGTGGGCCATGATGCCGATGTTGCGGACCTTACTAAGGTCGGTAAGCACGTCCTGTGCCACGGTGTCTCCCTTTCGGATGGACTACACGTTCGCCGCCGGCTCGTAACGAGCCGGCGGCGTCCGGAAGTATTACCAGCGGTAGTGTGCGAAGGCCTTGTTGGACTCGGCCATCTTGTGGGTGTCTTCGCGACGCTTCACAGCGGCACCGAGACCGTTGGACGCATCCAGGATTTCGTTCTGGAGGCGCTCGGTCATCGTCTTTTCGCGGCGGGCCTTGGAGTAGCCGACCAGCCAGCGCAGTGCGAGGGCGGTGGAACGGCCCGGCTTGACCTCAACGGGAACCTGGTAGGTTGCGCCACCAACGCGGCGTGAGCGGACCTCAAGGGAAGGCTTGACGTTGTCCATGGCCTTCTTGAGGGCTGCAACGGGATCGCCGCCGGACTTGGCGCGTGCGCCTTCGAGGGCACCGTAGACGATGCGCTCTGCGGTGGACTTCTTACCGTCGACCAGCACCTTGTTGATCAGCTGGGTGACCAGCGGGGAGCCGTAAACGGGATCTAGTACGAGCGGCCGCTTGGGGGCCGGACCCTTGCGAGGCATATTACTTCTTCTCCATCTTTGCGCCGTAGCGGCTGCGGGCCTGCTTACGGTTCTTGACACCCTGGGTATCGAGGGCGCCACGGACGATCTTGTAGCGGACACCCGGGAGGTCCTTCACGCGACCGCCGCGAACGAGCACAATGGAGTGCTCCTGCAGGTTGTGGCCTACACCGGGGATGTAAGCGGTGACTTCAATGCCACCGTTGAGGCGTACACGTGCCACCTTACGCAGAGCCGAGTTCGGCTTCTTCGGGGTGGTGGTGTAAACGCGGGTGCAGACACCGCGGCGCATGGGGCTGCCGTTAAGCGCGGGAGCCTTGGTCTTTTTGACCTTAGGCGTGCGGCCCTTGCGGACCAGCTGGTTAATCGTAGGCACTCTCGTGTTCTCCGTTTTATCCGGAGTGGCCGCTTCCAGCCACTCTCTTGTTGCGTTGCCTCGCCGCCCGGGCTTTGAAGGGAATCTCCAGAGCAGCTGAGGCGAAGCCTTAATAGTCGGATCGCACCCCGGGGACTGTTATGACTGACGTCTTCAAAGGTCCCTAGGCATGCAAAAATGTGGCATACGTTGCACAAGAACCCTGCAAACCGGAAACGTCGCTCTGGTTCAGCCTTTCAGCTGGAACCGGCGCACTCATCCACTGCCACAATAACAATTGGTAACAAGTCTAACATGGACTCCCGCCAGGCCTTAATCGGCGCCCCTCCCCCAAAGCGGAAGGCCCCGCCCCGGCCTGCTCGTTGAAGCAGGCTGGAGACGGGGCCGACGCCGTTGAGTAACGGTTACCGGAAATCGTTCCCGAGGTCGTAGTCATCCAACGGGATGGCGTGGAACTCAGGTGCTCCGTCGCCTCCCAGGGTGTCGTACGAGAAGTCACTGAACGCGCTGGGGCCGGTGAACAGGTTGGCCTTTGCTTCTTCAGTGGGCTCCACGGTGACCTCGGTGTAGCGCGGGAGACCCGTGCCAGCCGGGATCAGCTTACCGATGATGACGTTCTCCTTGAGGCCGAGCAGCGGATCGCTCTTGCCTTCCATGGCCGCCTGCGTCAGGACGCGGGTGGTCTCCTGGAAGGAAGCTGCGGACAGCCAGGACTCGGTGGCCAAGGACGCCTTGGTGATGCCCATGAGCTCAGGACGTCCGGAAGCCGGAGTCTTGCCCTCGGACACAACACGGCGGTTGGCATCCTCGAAGCGGCTGCGCTCGGCGAGCTCGCCGGGCAGCAGGTCCGATTCGCCGGACTCGATGACCGTGACGCGGCGCAGCATCTGGCGGACGATAACCTCGACGTGCTTGTCGTGGATACCGATGCCCTGGCTGCGGTACACGCCCTGGACTTCATCCACCAGGAACTTCTGCGCGGCACGGGGACCCATGATGCGCAGCACCTGCTTGGGGTCGACCGGACCGTTGATGAGCTTCTGGCCCACTGTGACGTGCTCGCCATCCTCGATGAGGAGGCGTGAACGGCGCAGTACCGGGTAGGCGATCTCTTCGGATCCGTCATCGGGGGTGATGACGAGGCGCATCTGGCGCTCGGACTCTTCAATGGTGATGCGGCCGGCTGCTTCAGCAATCGGTGCGACACCCTTCGGAGTACGGGCTTCGAAGAGCTCCTGGATACGGGGCAGACCCTGGGTGATGTCGTCGCCACCGCTGGCGGAAACAGCACCACCGGTGTGGAACGTACGCATGGTCAGCTGCGTGCCGGGCTCACCGATGGACTGTGCGGCGATGATGCCCACGGCCTCTCCGATGTCCACGGTCTTGCCGGTTGCCAGGGAACGTCCATAGCAAAGGGCGCAGGTGCCGACGCTGGACTCACAGGTGAGTACAGAGCGGACCTTGACCTCGGTGATGCCTGCCGCGAAGAGCTCAGCAATCACGACGTCGCCGCAGTCAGTGCCGGCCGGAGCCAGGACATTGCCCTTGGAGTCAAGGACATCCACGGCCAAGGTACGGGCGTAGGCGCTGTTCTCGACGTTCTCGTCCAGGACCAGCTCGCCGTTGGAGTCTGCGACAGCGATGGCCGTCACCAGACCGCGTTCGGTACCGCAGTCCTCTTCGCGGACGATGACGTCCTGGGACACGTCCACCAGACGACGGGTCAGGTAACCCGAGTTGGCGGTACGCAGTGCGGTGTCAGCCAGACCCTTACGGGCACCGTGGGTGGCGATGAAGTATTCCAGCACCGACAGGCCCTCGCGGTAGGAGGACTTGATGGGACGCGGGATGATTTCACCCTTCGGGTTGGCCACCAGGCCACGGATACCCGCGATCTGGCGGACCTGCATCCAGTTACCACGCGCACCGGAGGACACCATGCGGTTGATCGTGTTCATCGGGGACAGGCTGTCACGCATCGCCTGGGCGATCTCGTTGGTTGCCTTGTTCCAGATCTCGATCAGTTCCTGGCGACGCTCGTCGTCGTCGATCAGGCCCTTGTCGTACTGGCCCTGGATCTTGGCGGCCCGCTCCTCGTAGCCGGCAAGGATGGCAGGCTTTGCGGCCGGAACCTCGATGTCGGAGATGGCAACGGTAACGCCTGAACGGGTGGCCCAGTAGAAGCCTGAATCCTTCAGGTTATCCAGCGTCGCCGCGGTAACAACCTTCGGGTAGCGCTCAGCGAGGTCGTTGACGATGCGGGACAGTTCACCCTTGTCGGCAACAGCCTCAACCCAGGGGTAATCCTCGGGCAGGGTCTCGTTGAAGAGGACCTGGCCCAGGGAGGTCTGGACGAGGGCGGGCTGACCCGGCTCCCAACCTTCGGGAGCTTCCCAGCCGGCGTACGGAACAAAGCCTTCGAGGCGGATTCGGACCTGCGAGTTCAGGTGCAGCTCGCGGGCGTCGAAAGCCATGATGGCTTCGGCAACCGAGCCGAAGACGCGGCCTTCGCCAGCTGAACCGACACGCTTGGTGGTCAGGTGGTAGAGGCCGATGATCATATCCTGCGACGGCAGGGTAACCGGGCGTCCATCGGACGGCTTCAGGATGTTGTTCGAGGACAGCATCAGGATGCGTGCCTCGGCCTGGGCCTCCGGGCTCAGCGGCAGGTGCACTGCCATCTGGTCGCCGTCGAAGTCAGCGTTGAACGCGCCACAAACCAGCGGGTGGAGCTGGATTGCCTTGCCCTCAACAAGCTGCGGTTCGAACGCCTGGATACCAAGGCGGTGCAGGGTAGGTGCACGGTTGAGCAGCACCGGGTGTTCGGTGATGATCTCTTCGAGCACATCCCAGACCTGCGGGCGGTAGCGCTCGACCATGCGCTTGGCCGACTTGATGTTCTGGGCGTGGTTGAGGTCAACCAGGCGCTTCATCACGAACGGCTTGAAGAGCTCCAGGGCCATCTGCTTGGGCAGGCCGCACTGGTGCAGCTTCAGCTGCGGGCCGACGACGATGACCGAACGGCCGGAGTAGTCAACACGCTTGCCGAGGAGGTTCTGGCGGAAACGGCCCTGCTTGCCCTTGAGCATGTCGCTCAGGGACTTCAGCGGACGGTTGCCCGGTCCAGTGACCGGACGGCCGCGACGGCCGTTGTCGAAGAGGCTGTCAACAGCTTCCTGAAGCATGCGCTTCTCGTTGTTGACGATGATCTCCGGAGCACCCAGGTCAAGCAGGCGCTTGAGTCGGTTATTGCGGTTGATCACACGGCGGTAGAGGTCGTTGAGGTCGGAGGTCGCGAAGCGGCCACCGTCCAGCTGGACCATCGGGCGCAGTTCCGGCGGGATCACCGGGACGGCATCCAGAACCATGCCGAGCGGGCTGTTGTTGGTGGTCAGGAACGCGTTGACAACCTTCAGTCGCTTCAGGGCGCGGGTCTTGCGCTGGCCCTTGCCGTTGGCAATGATGTCGCGCAGCAGGTCAGACTCGGCCTGCATGTCGAAGCCCTCAAGACGCTTCTTGATGGCTTCGGCACCCATGGAGCCTTCGAAGTAGATACCGTAGCGGTCGCGCAGTTCGCGGTACAGGCCTTCGTCACCTTCGAGGTCTGCGACCTTCAGGTTCTTGAAGCGGTCCCAGACCTGCTCGAGGCGCTCGATGTCGGCGTCGGCGCGCTTACGCACGTTCGCCATCTGGCGGTCGGCGGAGTCGCGGGCCTTCTTCTTGTCGGCAGCCTTGGCACCTTCACCCTCAAGGCGCGCAATTTCGCCTTCGAGGTCGCGGGCGATGGCCGCGATGTCGGAGTCGCGGTTGTCGATCAGCTGCTTCTTCTCGATGTCGTGCTCAACCTGCAGGTTGGGCAGTTCCTCGTGGCGGGCAGCCTCGTCGACGCTGGTGATCATGTAGGCGGCGAAGTAGATGACCTTTTCGAGGTCCTTCGGAGCCAGGTCAAGGAGGTAGCCCAGACGGGAGGGGACACCCTTGAAGTACCAGATGTGCGTGACCGGTGCGGCCAGCTCGATGTGGCCCATGCGCTCACGGCGGACCTTCGCGCGGGTGACTTCAACGCCACACCGTTCGCAAATGATGCCCTTGAAGCGCACACGCTTGTACTTACCGCAGTAGCACTCCCAGTCGCGGGACGGGCCGAAGATCTTCTCGCAGAAGAGGCCGTCCTTCTCAGGCTTGAGCGTGCGGTAGTTGATGGTTTCCGGCTTCTTAACCTCGCCGTAAGACCAGCCACGGATGTCTTCCGCGGTGGCGAGGCCGATCTGCATGAGGCCGAAGGAGGATTCGCTGGACATATGGTCCCTGTTCTCTCTTGTTCTCTAAATTCTGAAGTCTTGGTTACGGGAAGAGGGAGCCCCGGAGCAAGGCAGCGGACGGGCCGGCTGCCTTGCTCCGGAGGACTCTAGACCTCTTCTACGGAACTGGGCTCTGCACGAGACAGATCGATGCCCAGTTCTTCCGCAGCCGTGAAGACTGCGTCATCAGAGTCACGCATTTCAATTGTGGTTCCGTCCGTGGAAAGCACTTCCACGTTCAGGCACAGCGACTGCATTTCCTTGATCAAGACCTTGAAGGACTCAGGAACGCCCGGCTCGGGGATGTTCTCGCCCTTGACGATTGCTTCGTAGACCTTCACGCGACCGTGGATGTCATCCGACTTGATCGTGAGGAGCTCCTGGAGCGTGTAAGCGGCGCCGTAAGCTTCGAGCGCCCACACTTCCATTTCACCGAAGCGCTGGCCACCGAACTGTGCCTTACCACCCAGCGGCTGCTGCGTGATCATGGAGTACGGACCGGTGGAGCGGGCGTGGATCTTGTCGTCCACCAGGTGGTGGAGCTTCAGGATGTACATGTAGCCAACAGAGATCGGATCCGGGAACGGCTCACCGGAGCGGCCGTCAAACAGGCGGGTCTTGCCCGAGGAGTTGATCAGGCGTTCGCCGTCGCGGGTCACGTTAGTGGAGTCCAGCAGGCCGGTGATTTCCTCTTCGCGGGCACCGTCGAACACGGGCGTTGCAACAGTGGTCTGGCCACTCTCGCGCGGCAGGTTCGGCAGCTGCTTGACCCACTCGGGCTCGCCTTCGATCTTCCAACCGGTCTTGGCAACCCAGCCGAGGTGCGTTTCGAGCACCTGGCCGACGTTCATTCGGCCCGGAACACCCAGCGGGTTCAGGACAATATCAACGGGGGTGCCGTCGGCAAGGAAGGGCATGTCCTCGATCGGAAGGATCTTGGAGATGACGCCCTTGTTGCCGTGGCGGCCGGCGAGCTTGTCGCCGTCGGTGATCTTGCGCTTGGCGGCCACGTAGACGCGGACCAGCTGGTTGACGCCCGGCGGCAGTTCGTCGTCGTTGTCGCGGTCGAACACGCGGACGCCGATGACGGTGCCGGACTCGCCGTGCGGAACCTTCAGGGAGGTGTCGCGCACTTCGCGGGACTTCTCACCGAAGATGGCGCGCAGCAGGCGCTCTTCCGGGGTCAGTTCGGTTTCACCCTTCGGGGTGACCTTTCCGACCAGGATGTCGCCGGCTTCAACCTCGGCACCGATGTGGATGATGCCGCGCTCGTCCAGGCCAGCCAGTACTTCCTCGGACACGTTGGGGATGTCACGGGTGATTTCCTCGGCACCAAGTTTGGTGTCGCGGGCATCGATCTCGTGCTCCTCGATGTGGATGGAGGAAAGGACGTCCTCGGCAACAATGCGCTGCGAGAGGATGATCGCGTCCTCGAAGTTGTGGCCTTCCCATGACATGAATGCCACGAGCAGGTTCTTGCCGAGGGCGAGCTCGCCCTGGTCAGTTGCCGGGCCGTCGGCGATGATGCCGCCAACCTCGAGGCGCTGGCCTTCGTTCACCAGGACACGGTTGTTGTAGCAGTTGCCCTGGTTGGAGCGTGCGAACTTGTTGATGCGGTAGTTGGTTTCCGTGCCGTCGTCGTTGAGCATGATGACGAGCTCAGCGGAGACCTCGGTGACCACACCCGCCTTCTTCGCGATGGTGACATCACCGGCGTCGACGGCGGCTGCGCGCTCCATGCCGGTGCCCACGAACGGAGCCTCGGAACGGACCAGCGGCACAGCCTGGCGCTGCATGTTGGCACCCATGAGTGCACGGTTAGCATCGTCATGCTCGAGGAACGGGATCAGGGCCGTAGCCACGGACACCATCTGGCGCGGGGAAACGTCCATGAACTCGACATCGGCGGCAGGAACCAGCACGGGCTCGCCTCCACCACCACGGGCGCGGACCAGGACGGTCTCTTCGGCGAACTTCTTGTTCTCATCCAGCGGAGCGTTGGCCTGGGCGATCAGGACCTCTGCTTCGTCGTCGGCCGTCAGGTACTGGACGTTGTCGGAAACGACGCCGTCCTTGACCAGGCGGTACGGCGTCTCGATGAAGCCGAACGGGTTGATGCGGCCGTAGGAAGCCAGCGAACCGATCAGGCCAATGTTCGGGCCTTCAGGGGTTTCGATGGGGCACATACGTCCGTAGTGGGACGGGTGAACGTCTCGAACTTCCATGCCTGCACGGTCACGGGACAGACCACCCGGGCCAAGCGCGGACAGACGGCGCTTGTGGGTCAGACCCGACAGCGGGTTGTTCTGGTCCATGAACTGCGACAGCTGGGAGGTTCCGAAGAACTCCTTGATGGCTGCAACAACCGGGCGGATGTTGATCAGGGTCTGCGGCGTGATGGCCTCGACGTCCTGGGTGGTCATACGCTCGCGGACGACGCGCTCCATACGGGACAGGCCGGTGCGGACCTGGTTCTCGATGAGTTCGCCGACGGCGCGGATACGACGGTTGCCGAAGTGGTCGATGTCATCGATCTCAACGCGCAGTTCGTGGTCCTGGCCGTCGCGCTTACCCGTCAGGGTCTTCTCGCCGGCGTGCAGGGCAACCAGGAACTTGATCATGGCCACGATGTCTTCAACGTGCAGGACCGAGGCTTCCTTGTCGCCAAGGGAGCGGTCGATGCCAAGCTTGCGGTTGATCTTGTAACGGCCGACTTTGGCCAGATCGTAGCGCTTGGAGTTGAAGTACAGGTTGTCCAGCAGGGACTGGGCAGCCTCGACTGTGGGCGGCTCGCCCGGTCGCAGCTTCCGGTAGATGTCCAGCAACGCGTCTTCGCGGGTCTCGGTTGCGTCCTTCTCGAGCGTGGCGCGCATGGAGTCGTACTGGCCGAACTCTTCGAGGATCTGGCCTTCGGTCCAGCCAAGGGCCTTCAGCAGCACGGTGACGGACTGCTTGCGCTTACGGTCGAGGCGTACGCCGACCTGGTCGCGCTTGTCGATCTCGAGTTCAAACCATGCACCACGGGACGGGATGATCTTGGCAGTGAAGATGTCCTTGTCACTGGTCTTGTCGGCGGTGCGCTCAAAGTAGGCGCCCGGCGAACGGACCAGCTGGGAGACGACGACACGCTCGGTGCCGTTGACGACGAAGGTACCCTTCTCCGTCATCAGGGGGAAGTCGCCCATGAACACGGTCTGCTGCTTGATTTCGCCCGTGTTGTTGTTCATGAACTCGGCCTTGACGTACAGCGGTGCCGAGTACGTTGCGTCCCGGTCCTTGCACTCGGCCATGGTGTACTTCGGGTCAGCGAACTCCGGATCGGAGAAGCTCAGGGACATGGTGCCCTGGAAGTCCTCAATCGGGGAGATCTCTTCGAAGATGTCCGACAGTCCGGACGTGGTGGCGACGCTGAGGTCGTTTTCTTCTACGGCTTTCGCTACGCGTGCCTGCCAGCGTTCGTTTCCGACCAGCCAGTCAAAGCTGTCCGTCTGCAGGGCAAGAAGATTCGGAACGTCAAGCGGTTCGTGAATCTTTGCGAATGAGAGCCGGCGAGTGGCACCATCAGTGCTGTCGGCGGTGTTAGCGGTTTCGTTATTAGAGGTGCTCGAGGCGACCAAGAGGGATCCTTCCACAGACCTTCAGGCGTTTTCAGATCTCCCCCGCTGTGCACCCTGCAGAATGACTCCGCAGTGCTACCATCCGGTTCCGCTATATGACCCGGGGCCCGGGCTGCCCATACAATGACGTTGTTGACGGCACGTTGATGGTCAGCTGCCAGGCAAAGCCCACCGCTATATGAAGGCTGAAGGTAAACAGGGAAGACGCAAATATCTACGATACGGCAAAACCGATTACGTGTCTACCCCACATCGCGCGTTATTGCAAGACCCATATTTTTCGCATTCGGACGCGGCTCAGAGCCGGAGCGTGACACCCTCAGCTGTGCATTCCTGGGCATTGGCGAAAACCGCGTCACGGACCATGTCCTTTGACGATTGGTCCACTTCACCGCCGCTTTCAACCGCCGACGACCTGTCCAGGGACAGGACGCCCAGGGACGTAAACAATCCCTTCTGGTTGCCGGACGCAACGTCCTTGGCGTCCTGGGCGGCGAAGTAGATCTCTTCGTAGGCGTTGGCGTCATCCTTAATGGCCTTGTAATCGGCGTAGAGCTTGTTGAACTGCTCGCAGGCGGCCCGGACACCTCCTGCCTGCGGAGCCTGGGCGTCGGAAGAGCGCGACGGCGTCGGCCGCGAAGATGCGGGGCTGGACGTCGTGGGGGTGGCCATCGCCGTGGTGGGAGCGGGGGCGGCTACGGTGCAGGCCGTTAGCCCTGCAAGGCTTGCGACCGCTGCCACGGCGAGGATTTTCTTCACGATGATGCTCCCTGTTTTTGTTCTGCGGCGATGCTGTCATACCCGCCGTCCACCCTACTGAGGCCGCCGACGCCTTGCACGTTTCGGTGATGGGTAGTTCTCCCCTGCCGCGTGCCGAAGGAATTCGCCTGCGCCTGCCAATGTTTGGATAATTAGGTGAGGAAGCTCACGGTAGCCTTGGCCTACATCGGTTCAGATCGGAAGAGATAACAATGGGCAACTCCACAGACAACACTGACGTTGTCATCCTCTCAGCGGCGCGGACCCCCCAGGGCCGGCTGAACGGGCAACTGGCGAGCTTCACCGCCGTCGAACTAGGAGCCCACGCCATCAAGGCCGCGATCGCGGCAAGCGGCGTGGACGCCGGGCGCGTGGATGCGGTGATCATGGGCCAGGTGCTTCAGGCCGGAGCGGGCCAGAATCCTGCCAGGCAAAGCGCCATCGGGGCCGGGATCGGCTGGAATGTTCCGACGGTCACTATCAACAAAGTGTGCCTCTCCGGCCTGACCGCGGTCATAGACGCCGCCCGCCTCATCCGCAGCGGCGATGCCACTGTGGTAGTGGCCGGCGGACAGGAGTCCATGACGCGCGCGCCGCACCTGCTGCCCGGCTCCCGCCAAGGCTGGACCTACGGCGCGATTCAAGCCCTGGACGTCGCGGCACACGACGGACTCACTGACGCCTTCGACGGCCAATCCATGGGTCTTTCCACCGAAACGAGGAACCTCGCCCTCGGCATAGACCGAACGTCCCAGGACAACGTGGCTGCCCAGTCCCACCAGCGTGCCGCGCTGGCAGCGAAGAACGGCGTGTTCGACGACGAAATCGCACCGATCAGTGTCAAGCAGCGCAAGGGCGACCCCCTTGTTGTCGCCGCGGACGAAGGAGTTCGGCCCAACACCTCCATCGAAACACTGGCCGGCCTCAAGGCAGCGTTCGTGACGGACGGGACTATCACCGCCGGCAACTCCTCTCCCCTGTCCGACGGCGCCTCCGCGCTGGTACTCGCGTCGCGGCAGTTCGCCGAAGACAACGGGTTGGAGTACCTGGCCGTCGTCGGTAAGCCCGGACAGGTGGCCGGGCCGGACAACTCGCTTCACTCCCAGCCCTCACATGCGCTCCAGAGCGCCCTTGACCGGGCAGGCTGGACCACGGCGGACCTGGACTTCATCGAGATTAACGAAGCATTCGGTTCCGTGGCAGTGCAGTCCCTGAAGGACCTGGACTACCCGTTGGAGCAGTGCAATATCCATGGCGGCGCCATTGCCCTGGGCCACCCCATCGGCGCCTCGGGGGCTCGGCTGGCACTGCACGCGGCCCATGAACTCAAGCGGCGCGGAAGCGGCAAGGCTGGCGTCTCCCTGTGCGGCGGCGGAGGGCAGGGCGAAGCGCTCCTGCTGTACCGGGACTGATGGTGGCGCAAGCCGACAACGGAAGTGCCGCCGTCGGACGCCAGCGCTTCCTGGCTGACGCCGCGGCGCGTGGCCTCGACGTCGAGGTGGTGGAGCGCCTCGCCGCCCGGAGCCTTGAGGAGGCTGCGGGCATCCTGGGCATAACCCCGGCGGACATCGTGAAGTCCCTGGTGGTCAAGCACAAGGACGGCAGCTTCCTGTTCGCGCTGATCCCCGGTGACCGGCAGATCTCCTGGCCCAAGCTCCGCGCCCTGGTGGGAGTCAACAAGCTGTCGCTGCCGCCGCCCGACGTCGCCCTCGACGCCACGGGATACGAACGGGGCACCATTACTCCGCTGGGCAGCACCAAGGCGTGGCCGGTTTACGCCGACCAGACGATTGCCGGGCGCCGGATCTCCATGGGCGCCGGGCAGCATGGTTTCAGCGCCTTTGTTGACGCCGACGCCCTGACTGCTGCCCTGGGCGCGACCGTCGCGGACATCTCCGATCCCAACCCCATGTAGGTAGCAGCAGATGTCGTTATGAGCCCCCATAACGACATTAGCTGCTACCTAGTTGGGTTTAACGCAGGAAGCCCCGCCCACCGGAGTGGACGGGGCTTCCTGTTGGAAAAGCGAGTGTTACTTGAGGGTAACGGTGGCGCCGGCAGCCTCGAGCTGCTCCTTGGCCTTCTCGGCAGCTTCCTTGGTTGCACCTTCGAGGACAGCCTTCGGAGCACTGTCAACCAGGTCCTTGGCTTCCTTCAGGCCCAGGGAAGTGATGGCGCGAACTTCCTTGATCACTGCGATCTTCTTGTCGCCAGCAGCCTCGAGAACGACGTCGAAGTCGGTCTTCTCTTCGGCTTCTTCAGCAGCAGCGGCGGGGCCGGCAACGGCAACAGCAGCAGCAGTAACTTCGAAGGTCTCTTCGAAGAGCTTGACGAACTCGGAGAGCTCGATGATGGTCAGTTCCTTGAAAGCTTCAATGAGCTCTTCGTTGGTGAGCTTCGCCATGGTGTGGCGTCCTTCCTATAGGTGGTGCTTGGCGGCCAGGGCCGTTGCCTTCACACCGGAGTCTGGTTTGAAAGAGAGTTAGTTCTCTTCGGTGGCTGCGGCCTCGGCCGGAGCTTCGGTCTCTGCTGCTTCTGCGGCCGGGGCTTCTTCAGCGGCGGGCGCTTCGGCTGCTGCCGGTGCACCGTTCTCTTCTTCAAGCTTGAGGCGCAGGGCGTCAATGATGCGTGCAGCAGCGGCAGCAGGAGCCTTGAGGATCCCTGCAACCTTGGCGAGCTGCAGCTCGCGGGACTCGAGTGCTGCCAGGGCAGCAACTTCGCTGGCGTTCAGTGCCTTGCCCTCGAAGTAACCGGTCTTGATAACCAGCTGCTTGTTGGTCTTGGCAAAATCCGTCAGGCTCTTGGCCGCTGCAACTGCGTCACCCTTGATGAACGCGATTGCAGTGGGGCCGGCGAGCTGGCCGTCGAATGCTTCGACACCAGCTTCCTTGGCTGCAATGGCGGTCAGGGTGTTCTTGACGACCGAGAACTTGGTGTCCTGGCCGAGAGAAACACGCAGCTGCTTGAGCTGTGCAACAGTGAGCCCACGGTATTCGGTCAGGACAGCGGCGTTCGATTCCTTGAAATCGTTAGTGATCTCAGCTACTGCTGAAACCTTTGCAGGCGTTGCCATAACCCTCCTTCCGGGGATAGTGCCGGTATTCGACGGTCCCCGCTCAAGGTGAGCTAAAACTAAAAACGCCCCGCGCAGATGCACGGGGCTTGGCTCAAACACAGTTTCACACCGTGGAGCTTTGCTTCGTTCACCTGCGCCGGCCGCCCTACGTTCAGGGTCCTTCGTCCAGAAAACCACTTGATCTCCAGCGCACAAACTACAGAGTTGAGCTGTGTTCAGGAGAGTGGATTTCCAACAACCGACGGTCTTTGGTAGTTCAAGCTTACGGGACGCGGCGTCCCTCTACCAAATCGTGCAAAGCGAAGGCTCAGCTCTTGCTGGCGCCCAACTGCGGGAGTTCCTTTTGCCAGATGCCCGTCACCCCCGCCGTAGTGAACCCCAGCTGCTTGTTGACGGTCAGCAGGTATCTGTTCTCCGGGGCGTTCCAGGTATAAATGACCCTCGCGTCCGGGAACTGCTCGGTGAGGCGTTCCATGTTGGCCACCTTGATCAGCAGCCCCAGCTTATTCCCGCGGTGTTCCTGGAGCACGAGGGTGTCGTCCTGGAACACCACGTCGGCGCGGTGGGCCAGGACGCTGATAGTGGTCAGGCCCACCAAAGCGCCCGTGGCAAGATGCTCAACAGCCGTAACCACCGTCCGGCGACCCTGGGCAATGGTGGCCTCTTCCGCCTCACGCAGGATGCCGCCGTCGAACACCATGTCCTGCTCGACAGGGGTCTGCAGCGATGGGTCAACGTCGGCGCCCGCCTGGTTCTCCAACACGGCCACCGCCTCCAGCCACTCGTCCGGGCAGCGGTCCGTCCAGTGATGCAGGCGGTACCGGCCGTTGTTGGCGGCGTCCGCCTCCGCCTGGAGGTCGGCCACGAGCTTGGTGTCCAGGGGCAGGGCGCAGGAACTGAACTGCTCAATGTGCTGCAGCGTATACCCGGTCTTGCGGGCAAACTCGACTTCGCGGCTCTCCAGTGGAACAAAGCCCTGGCCCGATCCGGGGACCAGCTGGGCTTTCTCGAACTCGTGCAGTGAAGCACCCGGGTGGTTGGTATCCACCAGGATCATGGTCCGGCCCTCAGCCCGCGCCAGGTGTTCGGCGGCGAGCAATAGTTTCCGGCCAACGCCCTGGCGCTGGAATTCGGGCAGGATGTCCAGCGTGAACTCGGCCAGGTCCAGGTTATCGGCCAGTGGAAGGGCGATATCAACGGTACCTACGATCTCACCGTCGACCTTTGCCACCAGGATGATCTGGCGTTCGTAGGGGTCCTCAAGCTCCAGGAGTTTCTCCAGCGGCGCATACGCCAGATCATCAGTGCCCCAGGTCTGCATCCGGACCTTGCGGCCCACCTCGACGGCGGCCAGGAAGTCCGCCGCGTCCGGTGCGTCCAGCGAATCCGGGATCCACAGCTGCTCGATCTTCACGTCGTTTGCCATAAGGGGCATCATCCCAGCCGTTTCTGCCACTCACCTTCATAGCCAGCAGGCTTGAATCCAAGCGAAATATTTATCGCCAGCATATGCTGGTTTTCGCTGGCATTCCACGTAAGGACCGACCGCGCGGCGGGCCAGCGCTGCTGTGCCAGACGCAAGTTCGCGAGCTTGACCAGCATTCCCAAGCGGTGTCCCCGGTGTTCTGCAGACACCAACGTGTCCTGTTGGATGATCGTCGCAGGAACCTCCGGGCGCCAATTCAGGACGGTATAGGCCGCCAGCCTGCCGGATGTGCTGTGCATCGCGGCGGCCACCAGGGCCTGTACACCACTGCGGACCAGCGTTTCTTCCTCTTCCCGTACCCGGGCCGCGTCCCAGTCCTCGGGGCCCCAGTCCAACCCGGCCGTGGGCACATCGGTGCTCAATCGGGCCTTCAGGGCTGAGTATTCAACGACGAACTCCTCCGGACAGGACTCCGTCCAGGTGAGAACCTTGTAGTCCAGTGCGTGGGCGGACGCCTCGGTCTCGAGCATTTCCAGGCGCTCTGCAGGAACGGGTAAGGAGAGCCGGCTGGACCGCTCCACCTGCTCCAGCTCATACCCGGCATCGGCGGCAAAGGCAGTTGAAGCCTCGTCCCGCGGGAGCCCACCTGCGCCTGATTTGGCCGGCAGCAAGGTTCCTGGGCGTTCTGCCAGCTCCAGCGGGATCTCGCAGTAGGCGTCCAGCGACGTCCTGCCCCGCGTCGCCGCAACGGACTCGGCGTACTCCAGCAGGCGCCTTCCCCACCCGCAGCGCCGGTAGGCCGGGGCCACCAGGACATCAATCCCGGCACTGGCCGTGTTCTCCCGCAGGGGCAGCGTGACCGAGCACAGGCCCACCAGCTCTCCGCCGAGCCGTGCGGCAAAGAGGTGCCGTTCCTCGTACTCGTTGCCGCGCCAGAACTCCATGGCCTCGGCTGGAGTAAGGCAGCGGTCAAGGTTGCCCCATTTCTCCTGCTCGTGCGCTTCACGAAGGGCCTGACAGGCACGGAAGTCCGCGGCACCGTCCGGACTTCCCTCTGCAGCCGGGGTGCCGCCGTCGGGCGTTGGCGGGATCTGAACAGCGGTGATGGCCAGGGCGGTCATGCCCCCAGCCTAGCCATCCGCAGGATTTAGTCGAGGGTGCGGGCTTAAGCAAAGAGACCGCCCGGCGCGATGCCGGGCGGTCTCTCTGTGTGCCGGACAGGTCCGGCAGCAGGCGCTGTTGAGGATTAGACCTCGGTCAGGACCTTGGTGACGTTGGGGTCAACGGAGATGCCCGGACCGAACGTGGTGGCCACAGTGGCCTTCTGGATGTAGCGGCCCTTGGAAGCGGACGGCTTCAGGCGAAGCACCTCTTCCAGTGCTGCGGCGTAGTTTTCGGCCAGCTTGATGGCGTCGAACGAAACCTTGCCGATGATGAAGTGCAGGTTCGAGTGCTTGTCGACGCGGAAGTCGATCTTGCCGCCCTTGATGTCGTTGACAGCCTTCGCGACATCCGGGGTGACGGTGCCGGTCTTCGGGTTCGGCATCAGGTTACGGGGACCCAGCACCTTACCAAGACGGCCAACCTTGCCCATAAGGTCAGGGGTGGCTACGGCTGCATCGAAGTCGGTCCAGCCGGCGGCGATCTTTTCGATCAGGTCATCGGAACCAACGAAGTCGGCGCCGGCTGCGATTGCTGCCTCAGCCTTGTCGCCCGTTGCGAAAACGAGGACGCGGGAGACCTTACCGGTGCCGTGGGGCAGGTTGACGGTGCCGCGGACCATCTGGTCAGCCTTGCGGGGGTCAACGCCGAGGCGGAAAGCGACCTCAACGGTGGCGTCGAACTTGGACGGGTTGGTGTCCTTGGCGAGCGTTACTGCCTCGAACGGCGCGTAGAACTTCTCCGCGTCGATCTTGGCGGCTGCTGCCTCATATGCTTTGCTGCGCTTTGCCATGCTGCTTATTTCTCCTTGTGCAGTTGTGGTCTGCGGACCGCGCTGGGCCCTGCCACAGTTGGTGATCCGGCTGGTGTACGCGGATTCCAACATTACGGTTTGTGCCGGTTCTCCGGCAGTGGTGCCGGTTTCCCGGCGATGCTGCCCGCCGTCGTGATCGGTTTCCCGAACCCAACGCCCTGGCAGCGGAAGGGGATTAACCCTCGACGGTGATACCCATGGAGCGGGCGGTGCCGGCGATGATCTTCGCTGCGCCTTCGAGGCTCGTGGCGTTGAGGTCTTCCATCTTGGTGGTGGCGATCTCGTTGACCTGGGCCTGCGTCAGCTTGGCAACCTTGACGGTGTGCGGGGTGGGTGAACCCTTGGCAACGCCTGCAGCCTTCTTGATGAGTTCTGCAGCCGGCGGGGTCTTGGTGATGAACGTGAATGAACGGTCTTCGTAAACCGTGATTTCAACGGGGATGACGTTTCCGCGCTGGGCTTCTGTGGCAGCGTTGTACGCCTTGCAGAATTCCATGATGTTGACACCGTGCTGGCCAAGCGCAGGACCGATCGGCGGAGCCGGGTTAGCGGCACCTGCCTGGATCTGCAGCTTGATGAGGCCGGTGACCTTCTTCTTGGGAGCCAATGTAGGGTCCTTCTCTCAATAATGTCCTGGGACACAGGAGCGTGCCTCAGGTTTTTGGCCGCCATGGCGAGGCGGCCGGCCGTTCCGGACCTGCTAAGCGGGCAGCGCCGGAACGAATTCTGTAGTGGTGCTAGATCTTGGTGACCTGGTTGAACGCCAGGGTGACCGGGGTTTCGCGCTCGAAGATGGAGACGAGCACCACGAGGGTCTGGGATTCCACCTTGATTTCGGAGATCGTGGCCGGAAGGGTCTCGAACGGACCTTCCTTGACGATGACGGATTCGCCAACCTCGAAGTCAACGTCAACCGGGGCGGCAGCGTGCTTGACGGGCTTGCCCTTCTCGGCCTGCTCTTCTTCGAAGACCGGGGCGAGCATGGAGAAGACCTCATCGAGGCGCAGCGGCACGGGGTTGTGGGCGTTGCCCACAAAGCCGGTAACGCCGGGAGTGTGGCGGACGGCGCCCCAGGAGGCGTCCGTCAGGTCCATGCGAACCAGGACGTAGCCGGGGATGCGGACGCGGTTGATGACCTTGCGCTGGGCGTTCTTGATCTCAACGACTTCTTCCATCGGCACCTGGATTTCGAAGATGTAATCTTCCATGTCCAGGGTCTGGATGCGGGTCTCAAGGTTGGCCTTCACGCGGTTTTCGTAACCGGCGTAGGAGTGGATGACGTACCAGTCACCCTCCTGGCGGCGCAGTTTGGCCTTGAATTCCTCGGCGGGATCAACCTCGGCCTTGGCGGCCGCAGCGGCGAGGGCGTCTGCCTCCTCCGATTCGTCGTCGGAGTCGTCGCCGTCAACGTCTGCCTCTGAAGCGTCAGAGTGGTCGTCGGAATCATCAGCGTCGTCAGAATCGGCGAAGTCGGATTCGGACGCAGCGGACTCAACCTCGGACTCTTCACCGGCTCCTGCCGTGACGTCCGCGGACTCTTCCAGCTCAGTCTCGGTTACCTCGAGCTCCTGCTCAGACACTTGGTCTCCTGCTTCCTCATTGCCTAACATGCCTATTTAAATGGCTCAATTCCGCACACTGTCGTGGCTTCCTCCGGTTTACCCGGACCAGACCACGCAGCCTGCGGACGATTCGCCTTAGCGGTCCCCGGGAGCGATCCCGCCGAAGACCCAGCTGACAGCGGTTCCAAAACCGATGTCCAGCAGGCTGACGATGACCATCATGATGGCCACGAACACCAGCACCACCAGTGTGTAATTGATCAGTTCCTTGCGGGTTGGTGCAACAACCTTCTTCAATTCACCGATGACCTGGCGAACGAAAAGTGCAATGCGAGCGAAGAAGTTTGCCTTGGCGGCCTTCTTAGCTGGGCGGCCCTTGGAGCTGCTGGCAGCTGTTTCGGTCACCTGGTCCTCGCTCATCTTTGCAATGTTGGATTACCCGGCCCTGATCAGAACCATGGTTGCTGCGCTTGCTCCGGCTTGTCGCCGGAACAGCTTGCGCAGGGCAGACAGGACTCGAACCTGCAACCTGCGGTTTTGGAGACCGCTGCGCTACCAATTGCGCCACTACCCTATGGATCGAAAACGACCGTTTTGACGGACTTCCGCAGTTTGCACTGGGGCGCACGACATCATCTGTGTTTTCAACACCGGTGAACCAGTCTACGCAACAACTTCGCGTACGTCGAACCAGCCACATTCCGGACGCCCCTTCCGCTGGAATTGTTGATCTGACCTGCAGTCACAAAACCAATCCGGCAACCCGAACGATCCGGTGAACAGCATAGAGTAGATCACGTCGAATTCCACCATTCAGCCACCGAGCTGTAAGCGAAGAACGGACCCGCCATGTCTGCCGCCCGCGTTTCCCAGCGCATTTCCGCCATTGCCGAATCCGCAACCCTGGCCGTTGATGCCAAGGCCAAGGCGCTCAAGGCGGCCGGCCGGCCGGTTATTGGCTTCGGCGCAGGCGAACCTGATTTCCCTACGCCGGACTACATCGTCAAAGCGTCCATCGAAGCCGCTGGCCAGCCCAAGTACCACCGCTACTCCCCCGCCGGCGGCCTTCCTGAACTGAAGAAAGCCATCGCCGAGAAAACCCTCCGCGATTCTGGCTACGCGGTGGACGCGTCCCAGGTGCTGGTGACCAACGGCGGCAAGCAGGCTGTGTACAACACTTTCGCCACGCTGGTTGACCCGGGCGATGAGGTGATTGTCCCCACACCGTTCTGGACCACGTACCCGGAGGCCATCAGGCTCGCCGGCGGTGTCCCCGTTGAGGTCTTTGCGGGTCCGGAGCAGGAATACCTCGTCACCGTGGAGCAGCTTGAGGCCGCTGTCACGGACCGGACCAAGATCTTGTTGTTCGTTTCGCCGTCCAACCCCACGGGTTCGGTCTACTCCCCCGAGCAGGTCGCCGAGATCGGCAAATGGGCCGCTGCCAAGGGGCTGTGGGTGGTCACCGACGAAATCTACGAGCACCTGACCTACGACGGCGTCCCTTTCACCTCCATCGCCACCGCTGCCCCTGAACTGGGCGACAAAGTGGTCATCCTCAACGGTGTGGCAAAGACCTATGCCATGACGGGCTGGCGGGTTGGCTGGATGATCGGCCCGGCCGACGTCATCAAGGCAGCCACCAACCTGCAGTCCCACGCCACGTCCAACGTCTCCAACATCATGCAGATCGCGGCCCTCGCAGCCGTCTCCGGCCCGCTCACCGCCGTCGACGAAATGAAAGTCGCCTTTGACCGCCGCCGCAAGGCGATCGTCGCCGGACTGAACGCCATCGACGGCGTGGAATGCCCGACGCCGAAGGGCGCCTTCTACGTCTACGCGGACGTCCGCGCGCTGCTGGGGAAGGAATTTCCGACGGCGGCAGGCACCGCCACGCCGTCGACCTCCGCTGAACTGGCCGCGCTGATCCTGGACGAGGTCGAGGTGGCGGTGGTGCCGGGTGAGGCATTCGGCCCATCCGGCTACTTGCGCCTCTCCTACGCCTTGGGCGACGAGGACCTGGCGACCGGCGTTGCCCGGCTCCAGGACTTCCTCGGCAAGGCCAAGTAACGCTCCCCGACACCAGATGCGCTATCACTTGTGGTCCCTTATCAAGGCTTACAGGGACCACAAGTGATAGCGCATCTTTGGGTTAGAGGAGGCGGCGTTCGGCGGCCCATTTGGTGAGCTCGTGCCGGCTGGAGAGCTGGAGTTTGCGCAGCACGGCCGATACGTGCGTTTCCACGGTCTTGATGCTGATGAACAGTTCCTTAGCCACTTCCTTGTAGCTGTAGCCACGGGCAATCAGGCGCATGACTTCAAGTTCGCGGGCAGAAAGCCTGTCCAGTTCGTCGTCGGCAATGTCCGCCGGGGCGGTACCAAAGGCGTCCAGCACGAAACCTGCCAGCCGGGGCGAGAACACGGCGTCCCCGCCTGCCACCCGGAACACGGCGTCGGTGATCTCGGCACCGGAGATCGTCTTGGTGACGTACCCCCGCGCTCCCGCCCGGATGACAGCCACCACGTCTTCCGCGGCGTCCGAGACACTGAGGGCAAGGAACTTCGTGGTGCCCAGGAGCGCTGCTGAGCCGGCAATGACTTCACGCCCGCCGCCGCCAAGGCCGCCGGGCAGGTGCACGTCCAGCAGGACCACTTCCGGACGTTCCTGGGCGATCACCGCAATGGCCTGCTCCACTGTGGCGGCCTCACCCACCACCTGGATGCTCGCGTCAAGGTCTGCCTTGAGGCCTGAGCGGAAAATGGCGTGGTCATCCACGATCACTACGCGGACCGGCTGGGCGGGGCGAATGGGTCCGGTCGCCTGTGCGTTGTTCATGATTTCCCTTCCGCGTTGTCCGTTTGGAGCGCCGGCAGGCCGAGCCGCACTTCAGTACCGTCCGGTGTACTGATGATGGAGGCGGTCCCGCCATGGCGCTTCATGCGTCCGATGATCGATTCCCTGACTCCCAGCCTGTCCTCGGGCACATCGTTGAGTTCGAATCCGGGACCACGGTCCTTGACGAAGACTTCGGCACGGCCGTCAGAGACTTCAAGGTACACGGACACAGATCCGCCGCCGTGCCGGGAGGCGTTCAGCATCGCCTCCCGGCTGGCCTGGACGAGGGCCTCGTGGGCTTCGGTCATGGCCGTGTCCCCTACGCTCACCACTTCAACGGCGTTGCCCAGGAAGTCCTCCACCTCGGCCGCCGTTGCCTTGATCCGTTCAGAGAGCTGCCCTGCGTCCCGGCCGGGGTCCTGGAACAGCCAGCCCCGGAGTTCACGCTCCTGGGCCCGGGCGAGGCGGACTACATCGTGTTCGTTGCCGGCCCGGCGCTGGATCAGGGCGAGGGTCTGCAGTACGGAGTCGTGCAGGTGGGCCGCGATCTCTGCGCGTTCGGTTTCGCGGACCCTGCCGGCACGCTCCGATTCCAGGTCCCGCCAAAATTTGAGTGCCCAGGGAAGCAGCACCAGCACCACTCCGCCCAGTACCGCCACCGAAGCAAGCAGCGCCAGCCACGTCTGTTCCCATGATCCTGAACCGGACACCATCACCAGCACGCCGGCCACCACCAAGGCCAATCCTGCTGCCAGCCGTGCCCAGCCACCGGCCTGGTCGGCCTTGGTTTTGTCCAAGAGCCCCGCGCGGCGGGTCTCGTCGAGCTGCATCCAGGCGATGGCAGCGCCTCCCAGCACGGCCGCGGCAGGAATGAGCGTCCCGAGGGGTACGTCGACACCCAGGAGTTGCGCGATCAGGATGCCCGCCACCAGGAGGAGTCCCGCTCCCAGCAGGACCTCCTTGCCGTACCGCATGCTGCGGACCCGGAACCACGGCGGGCGCACAGCCGCACCGTAACCTGTCGTGGCCGGGCCGTAGCCGGGCAAAGGCTGGGCCGACCACGCTGCGCTGTAGGCAGCCGGACCATTGGCAGCGGCGCCGCCCGCGGCGGCGGGGGCGGAAGCTCCGGCATCGTGCGTTCCGCGCGGCGCAGCACCCGTGGCTGAGTGGCCGGCAGGCTGTGCCTGCGCCGTGGTCGGCCGGGCGCTGAAAGCCGGATCAAGACTCACCGCCGGGGCAATGGGCGACGCCGGACGCCTGGCGTTGCGCCGAGCGCTTTCGTCAGCAGTAGGGACCATGATCCAGAGCCACGCGTAGAAGGCCAGTCCGGCACCGCCGGCCAAGGTTGCGAGCGCCATGCCGATCCTGACGGTCTTCACCGGCCAGCCCAGATGCGCCGCGAGGCCGGAGCACACGCCCGCAATGATGCGGTCGCTGCTGCGGACCAGCGGAGGGCGGGTAAAGGCTGTGCTCATGTGTCAATCCAAACACGGATCAGGGTTCCCCGGACCCGATTCGGGCCCGAACCGGGGGTATCTCAGGGACGGCTCAGGGTGTTCCCCAGTAGAGCGGGGCGGCGCCGGACGGCAGGATCGAAGTATGAACTCGCAGACCCCCACCCCAGATGACGAACACCCTACCGAGCCACTCCCGCCCCGCGGAACCGAACACCCTACCGAGCCACTGATGCCTGGGACGGAAAGCACGCAGGATTCGCAGCCCTCCCCGTCACAGGACGCGCCGGAGCAACCACCTTACGGCGAGCAGTCCGGACCCTACGCAGGACCGTACGCCGGCCCCTACCAAGGCCAGCCGTCTGGCCAGTACACCGGCGTCAAACCACCTGCCCAGTCCACCGATTTCTTCCCCTGGATCCGGAGCCACGGCATCCAGCGCGGACGGGACCGCTGGATCGGCGGTGTCTCCAGCGGTATCGCCTACCGGATGGGCATCGACCCCCTGATTGTGCGAGGCATCTTCATCGTCCTCACGCTTTTCGCCGGAATCGGCGTCCTTCTCTACGGCCTCGCGTGGGCGTTCCTCCCCGAACCTGACGGCCGGATCCACGTCCAGGAAGCCGGTGCCGGCCGGTGGTCCACCGGCATGACCGGTGCCTTGATCACCACCGTTGTGGGCCTCACCGGGCTCGGCGGCGGCTTCTGGGGCTGGAGCCGCAACGGCTTCGGCGGATTCGTCTGGACGGTCTTCTGGGTAGGTGGCGCCATCTACCTCATTTACTACCTGACCCAACGCAACAAGGTCCGGAATGGAGCTCCCATGAACGCCACACCGCAGCCGGCCGGCGCCGAAGGGAATGCCGCCTTCGCGGCCGCATACCCCAGCGCCCCGTACACCTCGCCATACTCGACGACGGATACCGGTTCCGGTTCCGCCGGGACCCCTCCCTATACGCCGACACCACCTTCCGGCCCCACCCCGCCCTACGGCAGCGGCGGATTCCCCGGTGGAGGCAACTACGGTGGCGGCAATTATGGCGGCGGTTACCAGCAGCCCCAGGGACCGGCGCACCCGGCAAAGGTCCGTCCCGGCGGCCCAGGTGCACCTGCTGTGGCAATCACCGCCGGAACAGCATTGCTGGTCGGCGGCGGGCTCAAGGCCCTGGACGCCGGCAACGTGATCAACCTCGGCGACTCCGCGAACGCCATCGTCTGGGCCAGCGCCGCAGCGGTCCTCGGCCTGGGCATCCTCCTCGCCGGCCTGCGCGGGAGGACCTCAGGGATCCTCGGCTTCTTTGCCGTGGTTGCGCTGATCATCGGCGGCATCTTCAACGTGGTGGGCAACGGCGACAGGGTCCGCTTCACCCAGGTTGACTGGACACCCACCAGCATTGAACAGGCCAGGGACGGACTCGACGTCACCGCCGGCCGCGGGACTGTTGACCTCACTGACCTGGGCGTGGCTGCCCCACTGACATCCGACGTCGTTGTTCCCCTGGACATCACCGCCAGCAACGTCACTGTGGTTATCCCCGATGACGTCCCCGTGGATGTCAAGGCCGACATGACTATGGGCAACATCCACGACGGCGCCAACGACCGCAGCGGCATCACCACCCGTGAGAGCAGCTACAACACCGACTTGCCCGGCGCCCGCCTGGTGGTCGAGATTGACGGCACCTTCAGCAACGTCACCATCCAGGAAGGAAACTGACATGAGCAACGTTGATCCGGCACCGGATTCATACACCAAGGAAACGCCGACGGCGGAGTCCGCCCGGACAGAACCCGCTGCTCCCGCAACTACCAGGGTGGGAACCGTGGTCTGGGGCCTCGTGGTCCTGGCACTGGCCGTCCTGATCATCATCGCCCAACTGGGAGTCGTTACCCTGAACGGAACCTACGTGCTGATCGGCCTCATGATCGGAGCCGGTGCCGCGTTGGTGGTTGGCGGGCTGCTCTCGGCACGGAAACGTGACAACGAGCCCACAACAGGGAAGTCTTGAACCATGGACAAGTTTTTCAGCATCGTCAGGGGCTTCGGCCTGAAACGCGGTCCCGAGCGCTGGCTGGGCGGCGTGTGCGGAGGAATAGCGGCCAAGCTCAACGTGGATGTGGCCTTTGTCCGGATCGCGTTCCTGGTCTTCTGCCTCCTCCCCGGACCCGCCGTGGTCTTCTACGTCGCGGCGTGGCTCATCCTTCCGGACCAGCGGAATTCCATCCCGCTGCAGACCTTCCTGGACCGCCGGTCCATTAACGGATCCTGACCCTTCCAAACGGGCCCCCGTCCGCGAGCACCCACCATGGGAACTCCGCGGACGGGGGCCTTTTCGGTGCCGGCTGTACGTGCGATTCCTGCACACGCGATTCCCTGCCTGTGTCCACCGGCCGGTGGACACAGGATTCAACCGGCCGGACCTGTTGGCAGCTGGCCCCCGACTGCCACGCTGGAAGCATGAACTCTTCAACCGGCCCGGAGCGGCACTCCCCTGATGCCATCACCGTCCGCGGCCTCAACAAGTCGTACAGGTTGCCCAAAGGCGGCATCCTCACTGCAGTGGACCATCTGGACCTCGCCATCCGGACCGGCGAAACGTACGCCCTCCTAGGTCCGAACGGGGCGGGCAAGTCCACCACGATCGAGATGCTTGAAGGACACCGGAAACCGGACGGCGGCGAGGTGAGCGTCCTGGGCACGCGGCCATGGAAGGCCCACCCAGCTTTCCGCGCCCGGATCGGGATCGTCCTCCAGGAAGCTACCGATTCCGGGGAACTTCGGGTCTCTGAGGCACTGCGGTCCCTGGCTGCCTGTTTCCCCGCGCCCCGCAAGGTGGATGAGGTCATCGAAGCAGTGGGCCTCGGGGGCAAAGGCGGCGTCCGGATCTCCACCCTGTCGGGCGGTCAGCGACGACGCCTTGATGTTGCCCTCGGGATTATCGGCAACCCCGAAGTCCTGTTCCTGGATGAACCCACCACAGGATTCGATCCCGAGGCCCGGAGGCAGTTTTGGGATCTTATCCGCCGGCTGAGCAAGGGTGGCACCACCATTGTGCTCACCACCCATTACCTTGACGAGGCCGAGCAATTGGCGGACCGGATCGGCGTGATAAACCACGGCCGGATGATCGCCGAAGGCAGCCCGGCGGACATCGGAGGCCCCGGCCTCCGCGTGCCGCGGGTCCGTTGGCGGGATGCCTCGGGCCTGCGTGAAGTGGTGACCCAGCACCCCGCGGCGCTGGTCCACTCTCTGTCCGACGGCGGCGCAACCGAGCCGGCGGAGCTCGCCGTCGTCCGTCCCAGCCTCGAGGACATCTATCTCCAACTCATCGGCGCCGCCGATGAGGCCGGGCGTCCGGACCACACCGAACCTTCGCCAGACCAGGCGATACCGCCGGACAAGGCAACACACTCCAGGACAGGAGCCCTCCGATGAGCCACGCATTGCCGGCATCCGCCGGCCCAGTAGCCGGCCGCCCGGCCTGGCGTCCCTCAGTCCTGCGCCTGGGGGTTGGCCGGATCCTGCTGGAGATCAAGCTATTTAACCGGGATGTGCTGTCACTGGTCCTCGTGCTGTTTTTCCCGATCCTGATGATGTCCCTTTTTGGCACAGTGTTCGGTGATGAACCGGTCTTCGGGGCGGATCCGAACGGGCAGGGCGGCATCACCCCGGCGCACTATTACCTGCCAGGCATGCTGGCCCTGAGCACCATCCTCAGCGGCTTCCAGAACCTCAGCAGCTATGTGGCAACCGAGCGTTTCAACGGCACAGTGAAGAGGCTTGCAGGGACTCCGTTGCCGGCCGCCTCCTACTTCATCGGAAAGACGGGCCAGACGCTCTACCTGATCGTGGCCCAGACCGCCCTCCTGCTGCTGGCGGCCACAGTCCTGTTTGACGTGCCGCTCCCCCGGGAGGCAGGGCAGTGGGGCCTCGTGGCGCTGCTGATGGTTCTCGCCACGGCCGCCTGGGCCACCGTGGCGATAGCCTTCACGGCCCTGCCCAAGTCCGCCCAGAGCGCCTCGACGCTCGCGGTCCTGCCGGTACTGCTGCTGTCCTTCACCTCCGGGGTGTACTTCCCGTTCTCCCAGCTTCCGGACTGGCTGCAGTCCATCAGCAATTTCTTCCCCCTGCGGTGGACGGCGAGCGCCTTCCGGTCCGTCTTCCTGCCTGCCGGTTTTGAGGCCGTGGAGCCGGGAGCAACCTACAACCTCCCGCTGACGTTCCTCGTGCTGGGTGTCTGGGTGGCGGCCGGTGCGGTCCTGGCAAGGCTGGCGTTCAAGTGGCCGCCACAGAAGTAACCGGAACAGCGGCGGGAGCGATCTTGGTTGCCCGCCGTCGCGCCGATAGGGTGCACCCATGAGCTATATCAGCGGACGGACCGAGCGGCTGCTGCCCGCCCGCTCGGTATGGACCACTTCCATGCTCTGGTGGCACGCGGGTTTCTACGCCGCTCTGGCCAGCGTGTCCTACTTCGCGCTCTTTGGCGATGGGCGGGATTCAGCGACGCCGCTGGTGATTGGATCGCTGTTGCTGCTGGGCATTGCCTATCCGTTCCTCACCCGCACCAGGGATCTCCGGACGGCACGCCCCACCATTTATGTGGCGCTCCTCGTGACGGTGGTTGTGCTCCTCTCGTTCGTGTACGACGGCGCAGGCGTCCTGCTGTTTGTGGCTTTCCCCCAGGTCTGGATGTTTACAGGCACGCAGCGCCAGGGCGTGGCTGCCACTGCCCTGCTCTGCGTGGGCGTGGCCGTTGGGCAAGTCAGCCGCTGGGGGCTGAGCGGCACGGAGGTCTACGGCATTACGGCCCAGCTGGTGACGTCGTTCGTGGCCAGCTGCATGATTGGACTCTGGATCTCCAAAGTCATCGAACAGAGCGAACAGCGGGCCGAACTGCTGGCCGAACTTGACGCAACACGCCATGAGCTCGACGTTGCCGAGCAGGCACGCGGGGCACTGGCTGAGCGGGAACGGATGGCACGGGAAATCCACGACACCCTGGCACAGGGCTTTACCTCCATCGCCATGCTGTCCGAAGCCGCACAGGCCCAGCTCAGGACACAACCGCAGGATCCAACGGGACTGCTCCGGAGCCTCTCGGCCATCTCCCAGACCGCCCGGGAAAGCCTGGCCGAGGCCCGTGCCCTGGTGGCTTCGGGCGTCCCGTCCGACGTCCAGGGCGGCGACCTGCTGGCCGCACTGCGGCGCCTTCCGGACACCCTGCACCTGGACAGCATGCGGCTCAACGTGGCCCTGCCGGACCGCCTGCCGCCGCTCCCGTCCACGCAGCAGGTTGCCCTCCTTCGGACGGCCCAGGAAGCACTAAACAATGTCCGGAGGCATTCCGGAGCGACAACCGCGGAGCTGGTCGTGGACGTCCCGGCAGGAGATCCACCTTTGCTGCGGCTGACCGTGACGGACAACGGGCACGGATTTGACCCCTCGGCTGACCACGAAGGGTTCGGCCTGAGGTCCATGGCGGCCCGGCTGGCCGAAATCGGCGGCCGGCTGCAGGTGACTTCATCGTCCGGCGGCACCCGGCTGGTGGCAGTCGTCCCGACGGCGGGGCCAGCCGCCCTGGCAAGTGGACCCCGGCGTGATGACGCGGCGGCACAGGCGCCCAGCGACGCGGACCTGCGTCCACGGTCGCACACACCGGGAGCCGGGGCATGAACGCCGCCGGAACGGTCACGGTAGTCCTGGCCGACGACCACCCCGTGGTGCGGAGCGGCCTTGCCGCCCTTCTTGACACCGCTGCCGGCATTGACGTGGTGGCTGACGCCGCCAACGGGCAGGAGGCGGTGGACGCCGTCAGCCGCCTGCGGCCGGACGTTGTGCTGATGGACCTGCGGATGCCCGTCCTGGACGGCGCCGGCGCCACGGAACAGATCCGGGACCGATTCCCCGGCACCAAGGTGCTGGTCCTCACAACGTACGACGACGACTCCGACATCATGCGCGCAGTGGAGTCGGGCGCGGTGGGCTACCTGCTCAAGGACACGCCCGGGGACCGGATCATCGAGGCCGTCCGCGCCGCGGCGCGTGGTGAGACCGTCCTGGCGCCGCCGGTTGCGGCCAGGCTGGTCTCCCGGATGCGGTCCCCGGAACTGCCCCGGCTGACCGCCAGGGAGGTGGAGGTCCTCCGTTGCGTAGCCCAGGGGCTGAGCAACCCCGAGGTGGCCGCGCGGCTGCACATCGCCGAAGCGACGGTTAAGACCCACCTCCTGAGGGTCTTCAACAAACTGGACGTGGACGACAGGACCCGGGCTGTGGTCCTCGCCATGGAGCGGGGCCTTTTGTAACCAGTTTGTGTCGTACCCCACACCGCCCACTAGAATCTAGGGTGAGCTCAGCGTGGCGCTCTGCCTGTAAACCTTCACACCAGGATTTGAGCCGAGACATGAAAATTGGAATTCTTACCAGCGGTGGCGACTGCCCCGGATTGAACGCCGTTATCCGCGGAGCCGTCCTGAAGGGCATCGCCATCCACGGCCACGAATTCGTGGGATTCCTGGACGGCTGGCGCGGCGTCGTTGAAGGCGACATCATCGATATCCCCCGCACCATGGTCCGCGGCATCGCCAAGCAGGGCGGCACCATCCTGGGTACTTCCCGCACCAACCCGTTCGAGAACGGCGGAGGCCCGGAAGTCATCAAGGCCCACATGGACCGGATGGGCATCGATGCAATCATCGCCATCGGCGGTGAGGGAACGCTCGCTGCCGCCAAGCGCCTCACTGACGCCGGACTGAAGATCGTGGGTGTCCCCAAGACTGTCGACAACGACCTCGACGCCACCGACTACACCTTCGGATTTGATACCGCCGTCCAGATCGCCACCGAAGCCATCGACAGGCTGCGCACCACCGGCGAATCGCACCACCGCTGCATGATCGCCGAAGTGATGGGCCGCCACGTAGGGTGGATCGCCCTTCACGCCGGCATGGCAGCCGGTGCGCATGCCATCCTGATCCCGGAGCAGAAGGTCAGTATCGAACAGATCACCGAATGGGTGCAGGAGGCCCACGACCGTGGCCGTGCGCCCCTCGTGGTGGTGGCAGAGGGCTTCGTGCCGGACCACATGGAATCGCCCCACTCCGAACGCGGCCTTGATACCTTCGGACGGCCCCGGCTGGGCGGCATCGCGGACCAACTGGCGCCCGAGCTTGAGGCGCGCACCGGCATCGAGACCCGCGCCACGATCCTCGGCCACATCCAGCGCGGCGGTGTGCCGTCCGCCTTCGACCGCGTCCTGGCCACCCGGCTGGGCATGGCGGCCATCGACTCCGTGGTGGAAGGCTACTGGGGCACCATGGTGGCACTCAAGGGCACCGACATCCAGCACGTCGGCTTCGCCGAAGCGCTGGGCCAGTTGAAGACCGTACCGCAGAACCGCTACGACGAGGCCGCTGTCCTGTTCGGCTGAGCCAAGCGGCACGGACCAGCGCGGACGTACAGTTACCGCCCCCTTTCGACGCGGGGCCGTGACCGTACGTCCGCGCTTCACTGTGCTGGGTAGGCTGGGCACATGACTCTTGACCCCGGATCCGCTGCCATCATCCAGCTCGCGTGGGCCAGGCGCCTAGGGCTCGACGACGACGCGTTCACTGCGTCCCTTGCCTCCGGCGAGCGGATCGTCAGGGCCGACGACTCGGTCCGGACAGTGGAGTTCGTCCGGCTTTTCGGCAGCTCGGCGCTGGTGGGCCCGCAGTGGGTCATTGACGCAGCCGCCGGCATCCCGGACGAGGAAATGGCCCAGCATGTCACGCTGCTGACCCTGACCCGCTCCCATGGAGGCCACGGCCTCGGGGCCGCAGCCCTATTTTTCGCCGACGACCTGCCCCTGAAGCAACCTTCCGAAGATTTGACAGTGTCCCACGGCAACCCGGAGGCGATCGAGCTCGAGGGGCTGTGCCCGCCGGACGATGTCAACGAAGTGGGGCTCTCGGACCTGGAAAACCGGTACACGATCGTCCATGAGGTGGACGGCCGGCGGGTCCCGGTGGCGTGCGGCGCCTACTCGGAGTGGGAGGGCCTGCTGGGCCACCTCGGAGTGCTGGTGGATCCGGAATGGCGGCGCCGGGGGCTCGGGTCGCTGGCTGCCTCCATTGCAGCGCACGAGGCGCTCGCGGCAGGACTCACCGTCCAATGGCGTGCCGAAGTCAGCAACACCGGCTGCGTGGCCCTGGCCCGAAAGCTCGGGCTGTCCACCGGCGGAATCCAGACCAGCGTGCACCTGGGCTGATCCCGGCGCTGCCCGGCAAAGGGCTATGGCCGGCTTGCGCCCTCCGCCGCAGCGCCTGGCGTGTCCGCGGCAGCAGCCTGCGGCGTGCTCCAGCCGTGCACAGCCTTGGGTTTGGCGAAGAACAGGGCCACGGCCGCCCCGACGAGGATCACGGCTGCCGGCAGCAGGATGGACTGGCCCATCGCCGTCGAGAATCCCTCATGGAGGGATTCCGGGAGCCGGCCTGAGAATTCCATGTTGTCCGTCCCGGGTCCCCCGGCAGGAAGTTCCGCCGCGAGGCGCGCCTGGATCAGCACAGCGATGGCCGCGCTGCCCAGCACGGCCCCGATCTGGCGCGTGGTGTTGTAGACGCCCGAGCCCGCACCGGCCTGCCGCGGCGGAAGGTTCCGCGTCGCCGTCGAACTCAAGGGAGCCCAGATGCCGGCGTTGGCGAAACCCAGCACGGCACTGGGCAGGAGGAACAGCAGGACGGGCGTGTCCGGGTGCATCAGGACCGAGTTCCACGCCAAGGCAACGGCCATCAGGACCAAGCCGCCGGACGTGATGTATTTGGGATTGACGCGGTCGATGATCCGGCCAACCACCGGGGCGAGTCCGCCGGAAATCAGCGCCATGGGCACCATCATCAGGGCTGACTGGGTGGGCGTCATGCCCCGGACCATCTGGTAATAGAAGATCAGCGGCAAGCCGAAGGCGGTCACCGTGAACCCCACCGTGGTGATCCCGATGTTCGCCAACGAAAAGTTGCGGTCACGGAACAGGTCCAGCGGCAGGAGCGGCTCACCCTTGTTGTAGCGCTGCCAGGCGATGAAGCCGGCAAGCACCACCAGGCCGGAGATGATCAGGCCCCAGACGCTCACGGGTCCGGCGATGGTACCCCAGTTATAGGTCTCGCCCTCCTGGATGCCGAAGACAAGCAGGAAAAGTCCGACGGCGCTGAGCAGCACGCCGGGAATGTCGAACCGGTGCGGATGGGTACTGAGGGACGGGACGAAGCGCCAGGCGAGGATGAAGCCCACGATCCCGACCGGGACGTTGATGAAGAAGATCCACTCCCAGCCGAGGCTGTCCACGAGGACACCCCCGAGGATGGGGCCTACCAACGTGGCCATGCCGGCGGTGGCTCCCCAGAGCCCCATGGCTGCACCGCGGCGGTCAGGCGGGAAGATCCGGGTGATGACGGCCATGGTCTGCGGCGTCATCATGGCAGCGCCCAGGCCTTGCAGGACGCGGGCAGTAATGAGGGACTGGACATCGCCGGACAGTCCGCACCACAGGGATGCCATCGTGAAGACCACCAGGCCCAGGAGGTACAGCTTCTTGGGGCCGAACCGGTCACCCAGCCTGCCCGTGATCAGCAACGGCACGGCGTAGGCGAGAAGGTAGGCGCTGGTCACCCAGATGACGGCGTTGATGTCCGTTCCCAGCCCCTCCATGATGCTGGGGTTGGCCACCGAGACGATGGTGGTGTCGATCAGGATCATAAAGAACCCGATCACCAGCGACCACAGGGCTGGCCAGGGCCGTGCTACGTTTTCCAAGCGTCAGTTGCCCAGCAGGTCAAGGATCTCCGTGCGGGCGAACATCTGCGCTGCCGCCCGGGCCGACGGCGTGCCGGCGTCGGGATCGGCTCCTGCCTCCAGCAGGACCCGGGCGACGTCCGCGTAACCCTTGAACGCCGCACCGGCCAGCGGCGTCTGGCCGCGGTCATTGGCGGTGTCCGCCTCGGCCCCGTGCTCCAGGATCAGCTGTACTGTGTCCGCATGGCCGTGGTAAGCGGCAAGCATAAGCAGGGAATCCCCGGCGGCGTTGGTCATGGTGGCAGGCGCGCCCGCGCTCAGGTAGCCGCGCAGGAGCCCGGTGTCGCCCTCCCTGGCTGCCTGGAACAGCTTGTGCGCGAGCTCCAGCGTTTCGTCGTCAGGTGCGGCCGGGCCGGGTGCAGTGTTTTCTGTCATGAGCGGGTCCCCCTCAGGAATCCTGTCGGGCGCCCCACTACCTGGCCGGCGTCGGGGGCGACAATCACTTCCTGGGCGGCGGTGTACGGTTCCTCGCCGTCCATTACCGTCAGTATTTCATCGGGGGCAACGGACCGCTTAATGACGGCCAGTGCCACCGGGCCCATTTCATAGTGCTGGGCCACGGAGGTTACCGCGCCTACCTGCCGCTCGCCCAGCAGGACCTGGCTGCCGGGAGCGGGCATGGTGTGCTGCGACCCGTCCAGCTGGAGGAAGACCAGGCGGCGCGGCGGGTGGCCCAGGTTGTGCACGCGGGCGATGGTCTCCTGGCCCTTGTAGCAGCCCTTGGCCAGGTGCACCGCGGTGCGGAGGAGGTCCAGTTCGTGCGGAATGGTCTTGTCATCGGTTTCTGCGCCCAGCCGGGGACGCCAGGCCGCAATGCGGAGGGCTTCTGCTGCCAACACGCCCGCGAGCGGCCGGTCCCCCACCGTCTGCTCCAGCTCAGCGGCTGGCACAAGGTACTCGAACCAAGGGCGTTCCAGGCCGGGGTGCCTGTCTTCGGGAACCACCGCGTAGGAGTAACCGCCGACGCCTACCTGGGGCCAGGGATCCCGCCAGGCCTGCAGGCCTGACCATTCCTGCACTTCCTGCGTGGAGCCGAGTACTGCCCAGTCTGAAGAGACGTCGTTAATTTCTACGCGCAGCATGAACTTCATCCTGTTCAGCCATTCCGCCAGCGGCCCGGCCTCGGCGGCCTCAACGATCAGCCAGGTGGTCCCGCCGTCGTCCACCACCCGGGCGTCAAACTCAATCCGGCCCTGGACGCTCAGCAGGAGCAGTTCGCTTGAGTCCCCGGGCTGCAGGCCCGTGACCTGCTGCGAGGACAGGGTGTTCAGCCAGGACAGCCGGTCCGGGCCACTGACAGTCACCACGCCGCGGTGGGAGAGGTCGACGACGGCGGTGCCGGCTGCGAGGGCGCGCTGCTCGCGCAGGGGCTCACCGTAGTGGGCTGCGACGCCGGCGTCCGCGCCGGCGCCCTCGACGGCACCAGGGCGCGACAGCAGTGGGCTGGGAGTAGTCATACTGGGGCAACGTCCTTTGGTCAGTGAGTATTCCGGTGACGCTAGCGGTATTCCGGGTTTTCGAAATCGAAACGCGTTCCGGCTTTCCATTCTTCAGGAAGGTTGCCGTAGGCGGGAATTCCGCCGGCGTCCTTGAGCATCCGGGCGAAATGTAACAGGTTCCAGGTCATGAATGTTGTGTTCCGGTTGGTGAAGTCGGATTCGGGGCCGCCGGAGCCTTCGTCCAAGTAGCTCGGACCCGGGCCCACCGGACCGATCCAGCCGGCATCCGCCTGTGGCGGGATGGTGAAGCCGATGTGCTGCAGGCTGTAGAGGACGTTCATGGAGCAGTGCTTGATGCCGTCTTCGTTGCCGGTGATGAGGCAGCCACCGACTTTGGGATAGAAGGCCCACTGCCCCTTGCTGTTCAGTTGCCCCGAGTGGGCGTAGAGCCGTTCGATGAGTTTCTTCGTTTGCGAGGAGTTATCGCCCAGCCAGATGGGGCCCGCCACCACCACGATGTCGGCTTCCTGCACCGCAGGGTACAGCTCGGGCCACTCATCAGTGGGCCACCCGTACTCTGTCATGTCCGGGTACACGCCGCTCGCGATGTCATGGTCCACGGTCCGGATGATCCGGGTGCTGACACCCTGCTTTTCCATGATGAGGCGGCTGACGTTGATCAGGCCCTCGGTGTTGGATGTCTGCGGGGATCTTTTCAGCGTGCCATTAAAGAACAGTGCCTTCAGATCGCTGTAATCCGTGGCGTTCTGCTGTGCAGCCATAGTGCTCCCTGTGATTCACTCGCGGGTGAAGCCTAGGAAGCCAAGTGTACTGAGGGCCACGACCCCGCGGGCGTCATGAATAAGTCTCAGGAAACCTTTTTCAGGAAGGCGGAGGCATGCGCCTCAAGCCCCTTGCCCGGCTGCGATGTTCCACCGGTTGCGACGTCCCAGCGCCAGAGGAGGTTCCCGTCCACCAAGCCGAAAATCCGCGTGGCGGCACTGTAGTCCTTGGAGTGGCTGCCGCGCATCACCATGTCGGTAGTGAGCTGGATCTGGGGTCCCTTGATCTGTCCGTAATAGAGTTCGGAGATGCCACCGGGGTGGGCGATCGAGACAGAGATATCGAACCCGCCATCCTTGTTGCGCAGGGCTTCGACCTCGTCGGCGCTCTTGAGGGCCGGAACGATGTCCGCCGGGATCAGGCCCGGGCCGCCGTCGGCGTCGAGTTGCTTGCGCTCCAGTGCCCAAAAGCCTGTCTCAACGGTCAGGGGCCGCAGGCGCGTGCCGTCCTCGGCCGTTAACCAACTCTCCGCCCGGTACTGCAGGTACGGCAGACCGTTGTGCGTGAAGGACACGTGCTGGAAGAAGTGTTCCGAGTCCTCGTCGCCGCTGCCGAGCCGGCCGCTGCCTTCCCACTCACCAATGAGCCAGGAAAGGGGGACGAGTTCGGGGGTCAGATCTGTGGGAATCTCAATCGGCACAGCAATTACCTCGGGAAACGGCTAGCTTGTTGAACGGTCTACTTCTGGCCTTTGAAGAGGCGGTAGACGACGAATCCCGCAAACCAGGCCATGGCGAGGCTGGCGATACCGAGCAGGACGAGGAAGAAGATTTCAAATGCAAGTACGGACATGATGCCATCCTAACGCCTAGTAGATGAGTAGTTTGTCTATGAAGTACGCCAACGAACCCACGGCTGAGACGGGTGCAAGACCCATACTAAGAGCCGCCGGAATGTTAAGTGGAGCGCCCCGGAGTGTGACGAGCCGACGGAAACTGACCAGCACCGCACCCACTACCACCCCGAATACCGCGGCCGGCAGAACGGCGATGTCGGAAAAAACCAGGCCGGCAAGTGGCCCGGCCAGCCCAGCCATCACAATGCCGAGCGGGGCCACAATGCTGTCGGGCCAGCGGATAAGGCCAGCCAACAGGGCAACGGCGGCGCTGATGGCTGCGACCAGCATCATTTCCCGGACACCGTTGAAACGGGCCCCGGCAATCCAGCCCGCACCAAGGCAGGACAGCAGCACGCCGGCGCAGCAGCCCAAGGTGGATTCGAGCCGCTGGGCCTGGCCTGTGCCGCGGATGAGCTGCACCACAAACACGGCCATCATGCCCAGCGCCATGAACGCAGGTGTCCAGTCCAGGAAACCTGGGGCAGGGGCATAAGCTGCCGCGAGCGCCGATCCAACACCAGGCAGCGCAATGACAGCGGCCAGGGTCTTTTTCGCCGGAATACGGAGGAAGTGGGGCCAGCCGACGCCGACAGCGAGCGCCGCAACCACCGCGACAGCGAGCAATGCGTCCGGAGACGTGTACACCCCGGCAATAATGGCGGCCAGCCCGGCCATGCCAAAGGCGCCGATTGTCCACGAGGGCAGCGAACGGACCGGGGCTTGCAGATCCGCGCTCATGCGGGACCTGGCTCTGACGTGCGCGGCTTCAACTCTGCACCCAATTCGCGGCATTCCCATTCTGGCTGGCGACCGGGAGGCGGTTCAGCCCCCGGCAGGGCACAGTGCCCCTGTGTTCAATCCTGCCCTATGTGACCGCGATGTGTCGCAAAACGGACACGGAGGATGGCCCGATCAGTGTCTGTTAAGGGGCGGTTGGGTATACTCAAAGCTCAGCTACGCTTCCTGCTTCGGTTGCCGGCCGGATTTTCGATCGACGGCCCAGACCGCAGCAGTGAGACAGTACCGGCCGGTGAAAACCCGGTTCAGTCGCCCAAAGATGCGCGGACGGCCCTTGGAGGAATAATGTCGCACATCCTGTTATTGACGAACAGCACCGGCTCATCGGTGGACATCCTGCCTGCCCTTGAACTGCTGAACCACCGCGTGCACATTTTGGCCGCCGAACCCACCGCGCTGCTGGAGACTGATCCATGCGACATTGTGCTGCTGGATGCCCGTAAGGACCTGGTAGGTGCCCGTTCGCTGACCCAGCTCCTGAAAGCCACCGGCTTGAGCGCCCCGCTGGTCCTGATCCTGACCGAGGGCGGCATGGCTGCGGTTTCCTCTGCCTGGGCCGTGGACGACATCGTGCTGGACTCCGCCGGGCCCGCCGAGGTGGAGGCCCGCATCAGGCTGTCCGTGGCACGGGCCGTTCCGGACACCGACGACGCCCCCACCGAAATCCGGGCCGCCGGCGTGGTCATCGACGAAGCGAGCTACACGGCCCGCGTCAATGGCGCTCCCCTGAACCTGACTTTCAAGGAATTCGAACTCCTGAAGTACCTTGCACAGCATCCGGGACGCGTGTTCACCCGCCAACAGCTGCTGACCGAGGTCTGGGGTTACGACTACTACGGCGGCACGCGGACCGTCGACGTCCACGTCCGGCGCCTCCGGGCCAAGCTTGGCGCAGACCACGAGAACCTGATCAGCACCGTAAGGAACGTGGGTTACCGGCTTACTCTTGTAAGGCAGCAGGAAGACGAACTCACGGAAGCCTGAACCTGACCCAGTTCCATAACAGAACAGCCCCGGACTACTGTCCAGGGCTGTTCTGTTTTATGAGTCTTCGTTGTGGAGGACATACGGGTCGAACGTATCGAGGCCACCCCACTGGTGGATCCCCCTCGGATCCGGCGTTGTGCTGCTCCCCCGGATCGGATACCGACTATACGGTCAAGCCACGCACCTATCAAATCGGCAGAGCTACGGCCGGGGCGTATAGCCTAGCTTCATGACCCCAGCACATCCGGAGAAATGGCCCGTCCTCGTCGTCAGAGGCAGTGTGGATGACCAGTTACTGAAGGACTTCAGTGGCCTCCTGGCTGCGGCCGAGGAATCCGACGGCAATCCTTCGCTGTCCGAACAGACGGTGGTCACACTCCGCGCCGGCGATTCCGCTGAGCACTCCTTGCTGAGCCTGGCCCTGTACGCTCCGGACGAGGACTCGGATCCCGCAACGGGGCAGGACCTGGCCGGCTTCGCCGTGGTGGTGGAAGAGTCCGACGGCGGCGGGGTGCTGGAGATCGCAGTTCACCCGAGTTACCGCAACCAAGGCGTCGCCGATCGCCTCGTGGGTGCGCTGAAAACAACACGCGGCTTGGACGGCCTGAAGGCCTGGTCCCATGGCAATCACGAGGCAGCGGCGGATCTTGCCGCCCGCTACGGCTTCGGCCCGGTCCGGGAACTGTGGAAGATGCGGCTCGCGACTGCCTCCTCTGATCTTCCCGACGCCGGCCTTCCGGACGGGGTTTCACTGCGTGCTTTTGTGCCGGGTCAGGACGAGGACGCCTGGCTGGCAGCGAACCGTGAGGCATTCGCCCACCACCCTGAGCAGGGCGGAATGACCCGCGCCGACCTGGACGCCAGGATGGCCGAGGACTGGTTTGATCCGGCGGGGTTCCTCCTGGCCGTGGACGGGTCAGGCCGGCTGCTGGGCTACCACTGGACCAAGGTCCACCCCCGCCACGGTGACCACCCGGCGATCGGTGAGGTCTACGTCGTCGGCGTCTCCCCTGCCGCGCAGGGAATGGGACTGGGCAAAGCACTGACGGTGGCAGGCATCCGCCATCTCCAGGTGTTGGGCCTGAACGCCGTCATGCTTTATGTCGACGCCGACAACGCCCCGGCCGTGCGCCTGTACCAAAATCTCGGGTTCACACGGTGGGATATGGACGTGATGTACGCCCCGGTCAAGGCGGGTTAGTCCAATCGACTGACGCACGACTTCCAGCGCCCGAAATCTAGGGGTCCGCGCCGCTGAATGCTTGTAAGGTTGAAACAGAACCGCGCCGGCCGTGAGAGCCAGCATCCAGCGCCAGGTAAGAGGAGACCCCATGAAGCCGGAACCCGCCGGAACAGTCACGTCCGAAGGCGCCGCCGTGCCGGTCCGGGCACGTTTTGGTTCATCCGAAGTTCCGGCATCGCGTGCCACGCAGGACCGGATCGACATCCCGGAGTTCGCCCCCAACCTCGAGCCTGAGGGCGATATCCGGCCCGACCGGTTCCTTGACCGCGAGCTGAGCTGGCTTGCCTTCAACTCCCGGGTGCTGGAACTGGCTGAGGATCCCACGCTCCACCTGCTGGAGCGGGTCAGCTTCCTGTCCATCTTCGCTTCCAACCTGGACGAGTTCTTTATGGTCCGCGTGGCCGGACTGAAACGGCGCATCGCCACAGGACTGGCTGTGCCCTCCCCCGCCGGCCTCAGCCCGGTGGAAGTCCTGGAGAAGATCGGTGAGGAAGCCCACCGGCTGCAGCAGCGCCATGCCCAGGTCTTCGCCGAGCAGATCCGTCCGGCCCTGGCCTACGAGCACATCCACGTGATGCACTGGGATGAACTGGACGACGCCGCAAAGCAGCAACTCAGCGCCATGTTCGCCGAGAAAGTCTTCCCCATCCTGACGCCGCTGGCCGTGGACCCCGCCCACCCGTTCCCCTACATCTCCGGGCTGTCGTTGAACCTGGCCGTAGTGGTGCGAAACCCCGTCAGCGACAAGGAACTCTTCGCCCGCGTCAAGGTCCCTGATCAGCTTCCGCGGCTGATCTCCATCGACGGACCGCGTGCCGGCGCCGTCGCTGGACGTGTTGCCCGGTTCATTGCCCTCGAAGAAGTCATCGCGGTGCACCTGGACAAGCTCTTCGCTGGGATGGAAGTCCTGGAACACCACATCTTCCGGGTCACCCGCAACGAAGACGTGGAAGTGGAAGAGGATGACGCCGAAAACCTCCTTCAGGCGCTGGAGAAGGAACTGCTGCGCCGCAGGTTCGGCCCGCCCGTCCGCCTCGAAGTCACGCACGACATTAACCCCAACATCCGTGCCCTGCTGATCCGCGAGCTCGGTGTGGAAGAGTCCGAGGTCTACTCAGTCCCCGCGCCGCTGGACCTCCGCGGACTGTCCGTCATCGCCGGCATAGACCGGGCGGACCTGCACTACCCCAAGCATGTGCCGCACACGTCCCGGTACCTCAACGAGTCCGAGACATCCAAGGCGGCCAACGTTTTCGCTGCCATGCGCCGCCGCGACATCCTGCTCCACCACCCCTACGACTCCTTCTCCACTTCGGTCCAGGCCTTCCTGGAACAGGCGGCCGCGGATCCCAAGGTCCAGGCCATCAAGCAAACCCTGTACCGGACCTCGGGTGACTCGCCCATTGTTGATGCCCTGATCGATGCTGCCGAGGCTGGCAAGCAGGTCCTGGCCCTGGTGGAGATCAAGGCCCGGTTCGATGAGCAGGCAAATATCTCGTGGGCACGGAAGCTGGAGCAGGCCGGCGTCCACGTGGTCTACGGAATCGTGGGCCTCAAAACGCACTGCAAACTGTCACTGGTTGTCCGGCAGGAAGTGGACGGCCTCCGCCGCTACTGCCACATCGGCACCGGCAACTACCACCCGCGGACCGCGCGCTACTACGAGGACCTGGGCCTGCTGACAGCGAATGACCAGGTGGGCGAGGATCTTTCCAAGCTGTTCAACCAGCTTTCCGGCTACGCGCCCAAGTCAACGTTCAAGCGCCTGCTCGTGGCTCCCAGGTCGGTCCGGTCCGGACTCATTGACCGCATCGAAACCGAGATCCGCAACGCCCGCGCCGGACTGTCGGCCCGCGTCCAGATCAAGGTCAACTCCATGGTGGATGAGGCGATCATCGATTCCCTGTACCGCGCTTCTCAGGCAGGGGTGAACGTCGATGTCATTGTCCGCGGCATCTGCTCGCTCCGTCCCGGCGTTCCGGGCCTGAGTGAGAACATCACAGTGCGCTCCGTGCTGGGCCGGTTCCTGGAGCACTCCCGTGTATTCGCGTTCGCGAACGGGGGCGATCCTGTGGTCTACATCGGCTCGGCCGACATGATGCACCGTAACCTGGACCGCAGGGTCGAGGCCCTGGTGCAGCTCGCCAGCCCGGATGACGTCACCTACGTCCTGGACCTGCTGCGCCGGTACATGGACCCGGAGACGGCGAGCTGGCACCTGGACAACCAGGGTGACTGGACCCGGCATCACATCGCCGACGACGGCACCCACCTCGACGACGTCCAGTCCTGGCTGCTTGCATCGAGGCCGCGCCAGCGCTCCTTGAGCCGCCGGTAGGGCAGCGGTGTTGGCAAGCGATACACCGGTAGCAGACCAGACAGACCATCCCGGCGAGCCGGTAGCAGTTACTGCTGCCGGCGCCCTGCCGTGGCGGATCAATAAGGACCGTTTAGAGGTCCTGCTGATCCACCGGCCGCGCTATGACGACTGGTCCTGGCCCAAAGGCAAGATTGACGCCGGCGAGACGATCCCCGAATGTGCCGTCCGCGAGATCCAGGAGGAAATCGGCCTCACCGCCCAGCTGGGCATCCCGCTTCCGCCCATCCACTATCACGTGGCCACGGGCCTGAAAGTGGTCCACTACTGGGCCGTCCAGGTGAACGGGGCAACCCTTCGGCCCGACGGCAAGGAAGTTGACAGTGTTATGTGGTGCGCTCCCGAGAAGGCTGCGGCGCTGCTGTCCAACCCGTCCGACGTCGCTCCGCTTGAGTATCTCCGGGAAGCCCACGAACGCCACGAACTGGCTACCTGGCCACTGATTGTGGTGCGGCATGCCAAAGCCAAGCCGCGTTCATCCTGGTCCAAGGCCGAGGGAGAGCGGCCCTTGGCCGCCACCGGGATCAGGCAGGCGCAGGCCGTGGGGCGCCTGCTGCAGGCCTGGAAGCCGCAACGCGTGGTCAGCAGTCCGTGGCTGCGCTGTGTTGCCACCATCGCGCCGTATGCCAAGGCCGTGGACGCAAAGATCAAGCTGGTGGATGCCCTGACCGAACACCGGCACGCCCGGAACCCGAAGAAAACCGCTGCCGTTGTGTCAACGCTGTTGGACAAACAGCGCGGCGTTGCCGTCTGCACGCACCGGCCTGCACTGCCGACCGTCCTTGACCAGCTGGGAAAAGCGATGCCGGGCCGCCTGCGCGGGCTCCTGCCAACGTCCGATCCCTACCTCGCGCCGGGAGAAATCCTGGTGTTCCACGTTTCACACCACAGCAAGCAGCGGATCGTCGCCGTGGAGCAGTTCAAACCGTTTGACGACTAAAGGCGGGGTGCTGCTCATAACAGCCAGCAATGCCTTCCCGCCGCTGCTGGGACCGCCTGCGTCCTCCGCCACCTGGCAGCCCGGTGCCGTCGTGGGGGCGGCGCTCACCACTGTGGGGGTCGTCATCGCCATTATCCCGGTCAGGGGATTCGCCCGGGTTCCTGCAGCCCCGGCGCAGTCCGTGCCGGAAGGGTCACGGTGAACGCCGGAATCTCCGTGGACCTGCGCTCGGCAACCCCGCCGTATGAGCAGATCCGCTCCCAAATCAGCTCCCTGATCGCCACCGGCGCACTCCCGGTGGGCAGCCGGCTGCCCACGGTCCGGAGCCTTGCCGCGGACCTGGGCATCGCTACGGGGACCGTCGCCAGGGCCTACAAGGAGCTGGAAGCAGCCGGACTCCTAGAGTCCCGACGGCGGAACGGCACCGTTGTGGCGCGCGCGGCACATGGCAGCGCTTCCGGACTGCCAGGCGGCACCGTGCCCGAAGCGGTGACTGCCGCCGTCGACCTCTTGGTCCGTTCGGGCCGGGACGCCCGGCTCAGCGATGAGTTGCTGCTGGACCTGGTCCGCGGAAAGCTGAGGAAGGGCTGACGGCCTCACTGGCTACGGCGTTTTTCGGCCGCGCCGCGATGTCGCCGACGGCCTCGGGCTGCCTCCCCGGTAGACTTTAGCCGTGAGCATCCCAACGCCTTATGAAGACCTCCTGCGCGATGTCATGGCCCATGGCACGCACAAATCCGACCGTACGGGAACGGGCACCACCAGCGTGTTCGGCCGGCAGATCCGCTTCGACCTGGCCACCAGCTTCCCGCTGATCACCACGAAACGCGTCCATTTCAAGTCCGTGGCCGTGGAGCTCCTGTGGTTCCTGCGCGGTGAATCAAACGTGAAGTGGATGCAGGACCAAGGCGTAACTATCTGGAACGAATGGGCCGACGCCGACGGCGAACTCGGACCGGTTTACGGCGTCCAATGGCGCAGCTGGCCCACGCCTGACGGTGGACATATCGACCAGATCGCGGAGCTGGTGGAGAACCTCAAGACGAACCCTGACTCACGCCGGCACATCGTGTCCGCCTGGAACGTCTCGGAACTCAAGGACATGGCCCTGCCGCCGTGCCACGCGTTCTTCCAGTTCTATGTCGCGGACGGCAAGCTCTCATGCCAGCTCTACCAGCGTTCCGCGGATATGTTCCTGGGGGTCCCCTTCAACATTGCCTCCTACGCACTGCTGACCCACATGGTGGCGCAGCAGGCGGGGCTGGGTGTTGGCGAATTTGTCTGGACCGGCGGGGACGTCCACATCTACGAGAACCACATGGACCAGGTCCTCAAGCAACTGGAGCGCGAGCCCTACGAGTACCCGCAGCTGGTCATTACGCGGAAGCCGGCGTCGATTTTTGACTACACGCTGGAGGACTTCGAAGTGGTCGGTTACCAGCACCACCCCACGATCAAGGCTCCGATCGCCGTATGAGCACCGAGAACACCGCAGATCCCCAGGCCTTCACCGAGGAACTCGCCGGCTCCGTCACGGGCGTCGGCCTGGTCTGGGCCCAAACGTCCGGCGGAGTAATCGGCAAGGACGGCGACATGCCGTGGAACCTGCCGGAGGACCTGAAGCACTTCAACCGGCTCACCATGGGACACCCGGTGATCATGGGGCGCAAGACCTGGTTGTCGTTCCCGGATAAGTATCGACCGCTCCCCGGCCGGACCAACATCGTCATTACGCGGCAAAAAGGCTGGGGGGAGTCACCCGAGGCAGAGGGCGCCGTCGTGGTTCCTTCCCTGGATGACGCCCTCCTGGAATCCCAGTTCGTCGACGGCGGCGAGACCGTTTGGATCCTCGGCGGCGGTGAAGTGTTCCGCCAGTCCACCGACCTCGCCAACGTCGCGGTGGTCACCACCATCGATATGGAGGCCGACGGCGACACCTTCGCCCCCGAGCTTGGCGAAACCTGGGAGGCGGCTGCTTCCGTTCCGCCGGACGGCTGGCTCACGGCTGCCAACGGGACTCAATACAGGTTCACCAAATGGGTACGGACGGCGGGCTGAGATGCTGAAGAAACCGGAAACCCTCTTTGTCCTCGGGTATATGCTGCTGCCGCTGCTGGCGCTGCTGTCCGCCATTGTTGGACTGACCATGATCCTGGGCGGCAACAAGATCGCCGGAGCAATCGTGCTGGTGGTGGTGACGCAGGTGTTCGCGTTTGGTGCCTTCTTTGCCTTGCGTGCGCGTAAGGCTGCCGTGCTGGAGGAAAGCGACCGCGGCTGACGCGTTTTGCCGGTGGGCGGATGGGGAGGACAGCCCATCGCGGGCCTTTTGCTCCGCTACTAGAGTTGTGCAGGCAGCCTGACGAATATTTGCTGCAGAGACATTTGGGGGATGATGCCTTGTGGCAGGAAACATGTGGGGCGCCGACGTCGCCGAGCTCCGGACGCTGGCGCAGCAGTTCGGCAAGGCGTCCGACACCCTGCTCCAGCAGTCAACCCTGCTGAGCAACCAGATCAACAACAACCCTTCCTGGAAGGGCCAGGACGCTGCCATGTTCCGTTCCGACTGGAACGGCAGCCACCGTGCGCTGCTCCAGCAAGCGGCTTCCGCGCTCAAGCAGGAGTCCAAGAAACTGCTGGAGAACGCCACCGAGCAGGAGAAGGCGAGCAATGCGGCGCCTGGATCCGGCGGCGGGCCGGGCTCCAGGGGACAAAGCGGAACATCCGGGAACGGCGGAGTTGACTCCGGCGTCGGGCCGTCCCGGGATCCCTATTTTTGGGAGCACGAGGAGGACGACACCTGGTGGGACACCTACGTGGCAAAGCCGTGGGAGGTCTACAAGGTGGTACCGGACACGCTGCGAACGATAAGCCTGCCCCTTCAGGCAGGCACCGAACTTGCCAGCTGGCATAACGCGTTCAACTTCGCCGGCACCACCAACAAGTTCTGGGATACGTTGGACTCGCCACTATTTACCAAGGCAGCCAAGGCCCTGGACAGCGCGGCAGATCTCACCGAAGGCTCGGACAAGGTTTTTTCTGCGCTCAAAAGCGTGAAGACCTTTGGAAACGTCCTTGGCGGCCTCGGCGCAGTCATCGACGCGGGCAGCGCAGTCAACAGCTTCTCCAAGGGTGAGATAGGCGACGGCGTCTGGAGCACGACGAAGGCTGCCTTAGGGGCGGCCGCTCTCTTCCCTGGTCCCCAGCAGCCGTTCCTGATCGCCGCCAACGTAGGGATTGCCGTATGGGAAAACCGGGAAAAAATCGCCGACGGGGCCGAATGGGTGGCCGACAGGGTCAGTGAGGGCGTCACCGCCGTGGCCAAGGATCCGGCCAAGCTTCTTCCCTGGAACTGGTGAAAATTGACTTCGTTAGGAGATATTAAACATGAGTGCTGAGACCATCGAGGGCACCGGCCTTTCGCCAGCTGGCTATGGGATTGCCGAGTTGTTGTACCTACTCGGATGTTATGACACAGCGAGCACGAGGAAATCCGCCGACGCACTGATGCTGCAGTGGCCCTCGAGCAGCGACGACTTGCGTGTTGCGGGAACGTCATCGCTGCTCGCGCGGCAACAGCTCAAAGTCGAGGGCGACGAACTGGTTCCTACAGGACTGGCACTGGCCATAGCCTATGCCCTGGGGAATGCCACGCGCTGGACCAGCGCCTCATTCCTTTCGGATGACGCACCCCAGGCGGCGGTCTTCATTCACGCTCCGGACTTAGCGGCATTCCTCCAGCCACGGGGGCTGGGCGGCTGGTTTGCCCAGGTCCAGATGGCCAGCCACGGTGTCGCGGGGACTTTGGCACAGCTTGCCGCCGAGCACTGCTCCCAAGCCACGAATGCAAAGGTGGTTCTTTCATCGACCGTTGATGGCTCCTCGGCCCGGAACGTCATTCTCCGCGCATCCGGGGACCGTTGGGAAGCCGCAGTCAGCCGTGGTGATGAACGCGCCGTGCCACTGGGCGGGACATTGAGCCTGGCGGAAGTTGAAAGTCTCTTGAACGAACAACTCCTCGGATAGGAACATCGTTGTGAAACCTGACCGTAAAGTCTTCCGTCGACCCGACGGTACGCCATATGATCCAAACCGCTTCAATGTGCGCCAATACGAGGAGCAATACGGTCCGGGCGGAGTCCCGGAAGGGTACTCCATGGCTGCCATAACGCCTGTGCAGAGCCCCGGCTTGATCACGGGAGTCGGCATCTTCCTGATAGCCATGGCCGGGATGATGGTCTATGGGGCGTTCGCGGCTGCTGGTGAGCCCGGCTTGTCCGTCTATGCGGCTATCGTCGCGGCGCTGACCTTAGCCGGTGCCGTCTGGGCCTTCATCATCGCGGGTCGGCGCCGGCGCTGGTTGCGGGAACAATCCAAAGCCCCTGCGGACCCCGCTCTGTGACCGGGAACGTGAACGGCAGACCTGACACAGCCGATGGCCTTGCGGCCTGGCGAGTGCCGCCGTCGTACGTTGCGGCTGAACGTGGCCAGGGCGTGACGTAACCGACTGCGCCCTGCCGGTTCCGAAGTCTAAACTGTACGAATGACTACAGCAGCTACCCCGTCCGTTGGACTTGTCGGTTGGCGTGGCATGGTCGGTTCCGTCCTGATGCAGCGCATGCAGGATGAGGGCGACTTCGCCAACATCAACCCGGTGTTTTTCTCCACCTCAAACGCAGGAGGTGCCGCCCCGTCGTTTGCTGATGGGGCCGGCAAGCTCGAGGACGCGTTTGACGTCGAGACCCTGGCGAAGCTGCCCATTATTGTCACCGCCCAGGGCGGGGACTACACCAAGCGCGTGCACACCGAGCTGCGCGGCCGCGGCTGGGACGGACTCTGGATTGACGCCGCTTCCACCCTGCGGATGAACGACGACTCCATCATCGTGCTGGACCCGATCAACCGCGACGTCATCGACAAGGGCCTGGTCAACGGCACCAGGGACTTCATCGGCGGCAACTGCACTGTGTCGTGCATGCTGATGGGCCTCGGCGGGCTGTTCAAGAACGGCCTCGTCGAATGGGGCACGTCCATGACCTACCAGGCTGCCTCCGGCGGCGGCGCCCGGCACATGCGCGAACTGCTGAGCCAGTTCGGCACGCTCAACGCCGAGGTCAGCTCGGAACTGGACGACCCGGCGTCGGCCATCCTGGAAATCGACCGCAAGGTCCTGGCCCACCAGCGCACCGACATCGACGCCACACAGTTCGGCGTGCCGCTGGCCGGCTCCCTGATCCCTTGGATCGATGCCGACCTCGGCAACGGACAGTCGAAGGAAGAGTGGAAGGCCGGGGTTGAGACCAACAAGATCCTGGGCACCTCGGAAGAGAACCGCGTGATCATGGACGGCCTCTGCATCCGGATCGGTGCCATGCGATCCCACTCCCAAGCGCTCACCCTCAAGCTCCGCGAGGACCTCTCCGTGCCCGAGATCGAGAAGATCGTGGCCGAGGACAACGAGTGGGCCAAGGTCATCCCGAACACCAAGGAAGCCTCCATGGCCAGCCTGACCCCTGTGGCTGCATCCGGAACACTGGACATCCCCGTGGGCCGCATCCGCAAGATGGAAATGGGTCCGCAGTACATCAGCGCCTTCACGGTCGGTGACCAGCTGCTCTGGGGTGCCGCCGAGCCGCTGCGCCGCATGCTCAACATCGCCACCGGGAACCTGTAGCCCGCCCGCTTCCTTCCAGGACACGCAATCGGTCCGGGGACGCCTGAATTCAGGTGTCCCCGGGCCGATTCCGTGTCCTCTGCGCGCTTCAGTGCTCCAGGAAGCTGACGTAGCTTTCGGCGGCCCTCGTGAAGGCGGCCTGCGCGCCGGCGCCGAGCGGCCGGGTTTCGTCAAAGAGTTCAGGTACGACGGCGGCGCTCCTGCTGGTCCCGGCCCGAGCCCACGTGCCGATCACCTCTCCCCCGGCCACGATGGTCTTCTTAAACACGCCGTTGCCGCCCGGGACGATCTTATTCGCGTGCTCCGGCGCCAAGACCAGGCTCCGGTCCTGGTAACCCAGGAGAAACTCGTCAAAGCCGGGCAGCAGGAGGACGGACCGCTGTCCAGGCACGCCGTCGTCAAGCAGCGACGCAGTTTCCGGTGACATCCAGTAGCTGGTATCGCCGAATTCCACCTCGACCAGCTTCGCGCGAACCTGCTCAAACGCGGGCCGCACGTCAGTCAGGGGGATCTGCGTCCACCATGCGAAGTCACGGACGGTGGCTGGACCGTGGCTGCGGAAATAGCGCAGCGCAAACTCGGCGATTCCCTCCTGCCGCTCCAGCTCCCGAGACTTCGGGATCCACTCATCGAAAGCCACCAGCAGCTGCTGGTTTCCGGCCAGCGGACCCTGCACAAGCCAGCCGTGGCGGCACAGCGTCCCCAGGATGTGGATCCCCCGCTGGCCAGTGGTGGGCTGCCCGGCCGCCTCAAACACTGCGAAGAGTTCAGTCCTGCTCAGGGAACCGCCTCCCGCGACGCGCTCCAGGGCAACGTCGCGGCATTTCTCGATGTCGGCCCAGGTGATGTCAAGCTCCCGGTGCCTGCCGGCGATGCTGCGCGTGAGCCGATCGGCGGTGAGGCCCAGCATCCAGCGCAGATCCTCAGGTGCCACCAGGTGAAGCGTTCCCCGCATGGGCCAGGAACGAACCACAGAGCCCTCGTCCAGGGCTGCCCGGACGTCCGCCAGTCCGGAGCCCGGTACACGGCAGCCGACAGCCCACAGCGCCGCCTGAAAGTCCTGGGCCTGGGAGGCCGTCATCCAGCGGACAGCCTCCGGGACCGAGCCCAGGCCGGGCCCCAGCAGTCCTTGGGACGCCAGCCGGAGCCGGCCCAGGAGCTTGCGGCTTACACGTTTCGATGCCGTTCCTGCCATGACCTCATCCTAGGTTGTTGACGAACTCCCCAACATGGTTGAAAACCTGGGCCTGGGCCGCCAGGGCGGGCAGCAAGGGTCCTCGGCCCTACGGCGTGGCCGCTAGGGTAGAACCATGACTTTGGGGAGTTTGTGGCTGTTGTTCGCGCGCGAAACAAAAGGATGGATGGTGGGAGGGACCGTTTCGGTCCTCGCCGGTGTGGCGGTGGGACTGCCTGCAGTCACCGGGTTCCTGGCAAACGGGGAATCAGAACTTTCGCTGCTGCTGTCCTCCTTGGCGTTCAGCCTCGGTGGCGGCTACGCCGTCCTGTTTCCCGGTATTCGCGTGGGCCACAGTACCCTCCGCATTCTCCGCGACTGGAAGCAGCACCCCCTCAGCGGAAAGATCCTCTGGATCCTGTCCCACGCCGTTGCGGTCACCGGCCTCGTAACCTGCATCCTCGCCGGCGGTGGAAATCCGTCGCTCCCGGGGCTCCTGATCTGGCTGTTTATGGGCCCCTACCTCGCCCTGACCGGCTGGGCCACAGCCGTGCTCGGCATGGCGGCGAACGTCCGGCGCGCTGACAGTGAGGCTGGCCAGCGCGACGCCGCTGCGCGGGCGGCCGGGGCTAAAGCGACAGACCGATAAGCAGCGGTTCGGGGTGCAGCTCAATGCCAAAGCGTTCGACGACGCCGGCCCGCACCTCGCGTGCGACGGCCACCATGTCCGCGGCGCTGGCGGAGCCGCGGTTGGTGATGGCCAGCGTGTGCTTGGTGGACAGCGAGGCCCGTCCGCCGGACACACTGCCTTCCTCCAGCCCGTAGCCTTTTCCAAAGCCCGCGTGGTCGATGAGCCAGGCCGCCGACAATTTCACCAGGCCGTCGGACCCGGCCGGGTACCGCGGCGCGGAATCGGGCAGCCGTGCGGCCATGTCCGCCGGGACGATCGGGTTGGTAAAGAACGAGCCTGTGGAATAGGTATCGCGGTCTGCGGGGTCCAGCACCATACCCTTGGAGGCGCGCAGCCGGAGCACCTCCCGGCGGACTTCGTTGGCATAGGCACGTTTGCCGGGCTCCACGCCCAGGGAACGGGCAAGCTCGGCGTACCGGATGGGGGCGCTCATCCGGCCCAGCGGCAGCTGGAACTCGACCGTCAGCACCACGTAGCGGGGCGACCCGTCCACGGTGGTCTGCTTGAAGATTGAATCGCGGTACCCGAACTTCAGCTCCGAGTTGGTGAACGTCTGCACAGCGTTCCGGGTCCGGTCCCAGGTCCGCACGGCGGCGATGGTCTGTGAAACGTCCGAGCCATAGGCCCCCACGTTCTGGACAGGCGTGGCACCGGTGGCACCGGGAATCCCGGCGAGGGCTTCGATCCCGGACCAGGCGTGCAGCACAGCGTGTTCCACGAGGGCGTCCCAGTTGTGGCCGGCCTGCACCACCACAGCGACGCCGCCGCAGGAGTCTTCGGCGTTCACGGTGAAACCCTCCGAAGCGATCCTGACCACGGTTCCGGGGAACCCGTCGTCGGAAATCAGGAGGTTGGAGCCGCCCCCGATGATGAGGACCTGCTCCCCGGCGGCGTCTGCCGTCCGGACGGCGTCGATGATCTCGGCCTCGGTCCGGGCCTGAACAAATTTGCCGGCGGGACCTCCGACGGCGGCCGTGGTCAGGGCGGAGAGCATTGTCTGGGTCACCCATCAACCCTAACGCAGGCGATGCCTACGGAACTTTGCCGGCCACCGGGGAGAGCAGGAAGCTCACCAACCAGCATGACCATCACGGCCAGCAGCGAGTGCAGGATGCCCACGTGCTCGGCGAGCAGGCCCAGCAGCGGCGGCCCGCACAGGAACGCGCCGTAGCCGATGGTGGAAACGACCGAGACCCGGGCGGCTGCCTTGGCGGGGTCGTCAGCGGCGGCGGACATGCCCACCGGGAAGCCCAGCGATGCGCCGAGCCCCCAGATGGCCAGGGCGACAAAGGCAATCCATGGGACCGGGGCGAACACAAACAGCCCGAGTCCAAATACGGCCAGCGCCGCGCACCAGCGCATCACCGGGACGCGGCCAAAGCGGTCCAGGACCAGGGTGCCGGCGAACCGCCCAACGGTCATGAAAGTAACGAAGAGACCATAGCCTGCGGCGCCGGCGGCGTCCGTCTGGCCGTGGCCGTCCGCGAGGGCCAGGGCAACCCAGTCGCCCGCGGCGCCCTCGGCAAGTGCCAGTCCCAGGACCATCACGCCCAGGAGAAGGGTGCGCCGGTCCCGCCAGGCCTGGGCGATCCTGCGCTTGTTGTCCAACGGGGCTTCGGCGGACTCGGCCTGCGTCCCACCGGGCGTGATGATCGGGATCGGCCCCGTGGACGGATCCTCGAAGTTATCGGGTACATATGCCCGCTGCCCCGCCACGGGGGTAACGTCCGCGCGGAACCATCCCGCCGCCGTCGTCACCGAAACAGCCACCACGACGCCGGCCGCCGCCAGGTGCCAGAACACCGGGAGCGAGGCGGCAGCAGCCCAGGCTCCGAGTCCGGCACCGGCCACGGTGCCCAGGCTGAAGGCACCGTGGAGCCGGGGCATGATGTGCCGGCCCACGGCACGTTCCACCGCGGCCCCTTCAACGTTGGAGGCGGTGTTCCAGCTGGCGGTGCCCAGGCCGATGATGGCCAGGCCCACAGCCACAGCGACAGGGGTGGCAAGCACCGACGTCCCGAATCCTGCGATCACCAGGCCAAAGCCCACCATGATGCTTCCGGTCCGGATGGTCCGCTTGGAACCGAGCCGGAGCACAATCAGGCCGGACGCGGAGACCGAAACGAAGGATCCCAACGTCATGCAGAGCAGGAGCAGGCCAATGTTGCCTGGGGTCAGGTCGAGTCCGTCCCGGATTGCCGGAAGCCGCGACACCCAGGACGCGAAGGCCAGGCCGCTGGCCGCGTAGGCCACCACGACGGCGTTGCGCCAGGCGGTGACCTCGGCGGCTGTAGTCGTGGTGGTCAGAGGCTCCTTGGGGTTCAGGAGAGCCTGACCACGGCCTGGGCCTTCATCAGTACCTTCTGGCCGGCCGAGACCACGGTGAGGTCAATGCGGGCGGTGCCGGCATCGGCGTCGAGCTTTCCAATGGCGCCACTGACCTCGATGGTGGCCCCGGGCTCAGCGGTGCCAGTGGTATCCGCGACCAGGACCGGCTTGGTGAAGCGGGTCTGGAAGTCGACGACGGCGGCGGGGTCCCCTGCCCAGTCGGTCACCAACTGGACCGCGGCACCCATCGTGAACATGCCGTGCGCGATGACGCCGGGGAGTTCCACACCGGTGGCGAACGCTTCGTTCCAGTGGATGGGGTTGAAGTCGCCGGACGCGCCGGCGTACTTGACCAGGTCCGTGCGGGTGACCTCGACCGTGCGGCTGCCGATTTCCTGGCCAGCCGTAAGTTCGTTGAAGGTGGGGCTCATGGTTATTGTCCCTCTCCGCGGACGAGGATGGATGAGGTGGTGGTGGCAACGCTTTCACGCGATTCGTCTGCGGCGAGGGCGAAGATTTCCTGGCGGGTGGTGATCATGGCACCGCCACCCATGGCACGGACGCCGTCAACGTGCAGTTCCGCCACCAGACGGTCGCCGGCGAAGATGGGGCGATGGTGGGTGAAGCGCTGGTCGGCGTGGACCACTCGGGAAAAATCAATCCCTGACTCCGGATCCTCGATCAGCTGCGCGTCGGCCCGCTGCGCGATGATGATCGCGAACGTCGGCGGGGCCACCAGGTCGGCGTGGCCCAGGGCCTTGGCTGCGTCGACGTCGAAGTGGGCTGGGTGCGTGGCTTTGACGGCGCGGGCGAACTCGCGGATTTTCTCGCGGCCGACGTCGTATACCTCTGCGGCAGGGTAGCTGCGGCCCTGCAGGTCCGGATTGATGGTCATGGGTTCAAGCCTATCGTTGCCCGGCAGCCGGCGGGGTCTTGCGACGCGCTGATATGATGGATTCATCATTTCATCAAGTCGCTGCGATTCCTCGTTCCTTGGATTGCCGGCTACTCCACACAAGGAGCCTCCCCATGTTGACTCCCGCCCAGGCTCCGCTTTATGAGATCAAAGCCAACCTGTTCAAAGCACTGGCCCACCCGGCCCGGATCCGGATCCTGGAGCTGCTGGCCGCCGCTCCGGAGAACACAGCCGCAGTGAGCTACCTCCTTGCCGAGACCGGTCTGGAGGCCTCCCATCTCTCCCAGCATCTGGCCACGCTGCGCAAGCACAAGGTGGTGACGTCGGCGCGGTCCGCCAACGCCGTGACGTACCGCCTTGCGCACCCGGGAATTTCGAAGCTGCTTGCTGTCGCCCGCACGTTCCTGCTCGACAGCCTCGCTGACTCCAACGAACAACTCCGGCTGGCACAGCAGCTGCCGGATGGCCACCTGTCCGGGGGAAGCGCCCTGTGAGCCACCACCTACGCCTTGGTTCCCGGGGCTTCAGCCGGTTCCTGCCGTCCCGGGCCGACTACACCGGCATCCGGCAGTTCTGGCGGGCGGACCTGCTGGCGGGCATTACCGTGGGCATCGTGGCTTTGCCGCTGGCGCTGGCGTTCGGCGTCAGCTCCGGGGTTGGCGCCGAGGCCGGGCTCATCACGGCGATCGTGGCCGGACTGGTGGCTGCCGTCATGGGCGGATCCCCGGTCCAGGTGTCAGGGCCCACCGGCGCCATGGTCGTGGTCCTCGCCCCGGTGGTGGCCGTCCATGGCACCGGCAGCGTGGCCCTGCTGTCCCTTATGGCGGGACTGTTGGTCTGCATACTGGGAATCAGCGGCCTGGGGCGGGCAGTGGCGTTCATCCCATGGCCCGTAGTGGAAGGCTTCACGCTGGGCATTGCCGCCATCATCTTCCTCCAGCAGGTTCCGCTGGCCACCGGTACATCCGGCATCCCTGGCCACAACACCCTGCTGGCCGCGATCGAGGCGGCGTCCGGGGCAGTGGCGCCCACTGTCCTGCTGACACTCGCGCTCGTGGCGGGTGTCGCCGTCGTGATGGTCCTGGTGCAGAAGCTGTTCCGGGCCCTTCCGGCGAGCCTGCTCGCGGTGCTCCTGGCGACCACGGCGGCCGAACTCCTGCAGTTGGACATCCCGCGGATCGGTCCCTTGCCGCACTCCCTGCCCTCACCCGCGTTCCCTGGCTTTGATCCGGCCTCGCTGGGCAGCCTGGCCATGCCGGCGGTGGCAATCGCGGTCCTGGCCTCGATCGAATCCCTGCTCTCCGCCCGCGTGGCCGCGGGTATGACGGGGCCGGACGGCGCACCAAGCGGTGCCTATAGCCCGGACCGGGAGCTTACGGGCCAGGGCCTGTCTTCCATCGCCGCGGGACTGTTCGGCGGCATGCCGGCTACCGGAGCCATCGCACGAACTGCCGTCAATGTGAGGGCAGGAGCCAAAACCCGGATGGCCGCTGCGGTCCACGCCGTGGTGCTGTTGGGCATTGTCTACCTGGCGTCCGGGATGGTCAGCCGCATCCCGCTGGCAGCCCTGGGCGGGGTCCTGATGGTGACCGCGGCGCGGATGGTGTCCCGGCGAACCGTTGCCGCAATCCTGCGCTCTACGCGACCGGACGCGGCGGTCTTTGTGCTCACGGCTACCGTCACTGTGGCTTTCGACCTGATCGTTGCGATCCAGATAGGCCTGGCCGCGGCTGCGCTCTTCACACTGCGGAAGTTCGCATCGCTGAGCACTGTGCAGCGCGAGGAGATTTCAGGGCCACCAACCGACGGTGATGAGCATATTGCCATCTTCCGGTTGGATGGCGCCATGTTCTTCGGCGCCGCTGAACGCATCCTCCAGGAGATCAGCCAGGTGAAGGACACCCAGGTGGCCATCGTCAGGCTCTCCCAGCTGCGGATGCTCGACGCCACCGGCGCCCACGCCCTAGTCGAAGTCATTTCTGCTTTGGAACTGCGCGGCGTCACGGTTTTGCTCAAGGGGGTCCGACCTGACCATCTGGCCCTGGTGACCAATGTTGGAGTGATCCGTTCGCTCCGGCACCACAAGCACCTGTTCGAAGACCTCCCGTCGGCAGTGGCGCATGCCCGCGACCACGTGCGCAGGAACGCGGCCTACCGCTTGTAGTTCTTCCGGATCGCCTGGCCGCGGACCACGATCCCGGCGACATGCAACAGGAGGCCGAGCCCGATCAGCGGCAGGGAGGCGGTGGCCAGGCCCTGGTTTCCGGACGTGTTGCCGATCAGGTTCAGGACGATTCCGACGCCGATCAGCCCCATAGCGGTGAAGACCATGACCTTGTAGGCGGTGGGCGCGGTGTTCCAGAATTCGTTCAGCACCGTCCAAGTCTACCGAGCACGCTTAGAACAACGATTCCTGCACGGCAGGCACGTCCGAGGCGAAGTCTCCCAGGACGATGGTCCGGGCGGCCAGCCGGCCAAGGTTCACCACGAAGGCAGCGTCCGTTCCGTCCAGCCGGGCCAGGGCGTTCGTACCGCTGAGCGCCGCGATACCGAAGCCGTGCCGGCCGTCGTCGAGCGCGTGCGGGTAGGCGTGCCGGGCGGTGGATGCGCAGAGGCCGGCTGCCTGTGCCGGCCGCACCCATTGTTCCTCCACAATGCTGAAACCCTCGACGGCGACGCCGGCCAGCAGAGTGCGGACCGCGGCCGCGTGGCGGGCGTTGATGGCATCCACGCGGGGCACTGGCAGGGGCTGCACGAGGGCCTCCTCCTTGGCCGCGGAACGGACCTGCTGGGTGAGTCCGGCTTCCGCCGACACCAGGTCCTCGAGAATCCTTACTACCCGACCGTCCTGCGCCCTGGCCACGTACCTGGCTGCCACGGCGCCCTGTTCGGCAAGCCGGTTCCATTTCCTCAGATGGGACGCCGTGCCCACTTTGCTGGCACCGCTGGCGAAGGTGGCAACGTACAGCCAGTGCTGCTGCATGAGGTAAGTCCGCAGTCCCGCCGGGACGCGGCCGCCACGGTGGAAGTCATGGATGAGCCGGGAGTCGTCCAGCACGAAGCACCGCTCGCATTGCTTGCCCCTGGCCGCAGGAGCGTTGGCCGGGCACGGCACGTGGTCGCGCCGGGACACCGAGTGGACCTTGTAGTGCCCCAGGCAGAACCTGGCGCCGGCGGCCACGTGGAAGCCCAGCCTGGAACCCGGGTGGAGGCTGACTTCCCTGAAGGCACCGTATGGCGGCTGGAGGCGCAGAACCGGCCTGCCGCCGTCGTGCTCCTGCTGGGAAGCCGGTTCCCCGTCCCAAAAGACCCCGTGCACCAGATAGCGGGTATCGGTCACGGGGCCTCCTGTCACGGACTGCTGTGGCTAGAGCGCCGGCTGCACGCCGAAGGCTACCGCAAGCTTCATGATCTTCTCGGCGCGGCCCAGGCGGGGCAGGTCCGAGCCGTCCCGGATGACGCGGCCGTTGGCCTCGAAGTCGGACATAAAGTCAGTGGCCCAGGCGACGTCAGACGGCGTGGGGCTGATGACCTCGTTAATGATGGCTGTCTGGTCGATGGCGAGGCAGAGCTTGCCCGTCATGCCCATCATGACGGTGATGGCGGTCTGCTCGCGCAGGATGGGGTGGTTGGTGCCCACCGTGGGTCCGTCAATGGGGCCGGGCAGGTTGCCGACGCGGCTGGCGACCACCAGCTTGGCGCGGGGGTAGGCCATCGCTTCCTGGGTAGCTGCCATGCCGGTGTCGCGGCGGAAGTCACCGGAACCGAAGGCGAGCCGGAAAGCACCCTGTGCCTTGGCGATGTTGTTGGCTTCCTCGATACCCAGGGCGGACTCCACCAGCGGAATGACCGGCGTCTTGCCGTCCATCCGGTGGAAGCTTTCGGTGACCTGGTCCGCGGATTCGGTCTTTGCGAGCATCACGCCGAGGAGCCCCGGGGTGCCGCGCAGGCCTGCGAGGTCGTCGGCCCAGAAAGGGCTGGTGGCATCGTTGATTCGAACCCATGCCTTACCGCCGCCGGAGAGCCAGTCCACCACGTGGCCACGGGCGCGGTCCTTCTGCGACGGGTCCACGGCATCTTCGATGTCGAGGATGATGGAGTCGGCACGCGAGATGGCCGATTGGTCAAAGAGTTCCGTTTTCATGGCATTAACGAGAAGCCACGAACGGGCGATCTCTGCGGGGATATGCCGTTCAGGCCGTACGGTCTCGGTGGCGGTGGTAGACGTCATGTATCTACCGTATCCGCCCGGCAACCGGCTCGCCGCAGAAAACGGCCGGCATGTGAGGATCAATACGAACTAAACCGGATATGACTGGCGCCCGGAGCAACTAGGTAGCACTTGATGTCGTTTTGGGGGCTCAAAACGACATCTGCTGCTACATAGTTGGGCTAGGGGAGGCTGCTGCCCCGCGCCGTGACCCACAGCCCGTACCACTCGGCGCGGGTCATGGCTTCGGCAACCCGGGCAGCGTCCGCGCAGGCGGCGATCCTTGACGGATTCACGGTGCCTATCACAGGCGCGATCCCGGCTGGGTGCTTCATGAGCCAGCCCAACAGGACCGCCTCCCCCGTGGTGTTGTGCTCCCGTGCCAGTTCCCCCACGAGTTCCGCGGTGGCTGCCTCGGCCGTTGTGGGGTCCTCCGGGCCCGCCCCGGTGTACAGCCCGCGGGCCAGCGCACCATAGGCCTGCAGGGTGATGCCTCTTCTGGTGCAGTACTCCAACGTCCCGTGCGGGAAGCTGTAGTCCAGATGCTCCGCGTGGTTCACCAGGACGGTACTCTCCAACCAGGCGCGCTTCAGCAGGCTCATCTCCAGCTGGTTAGCCACCACGGGGACTTCCAGCCGGTCTTCCAACGCCTGGATCTGCGCGCCGGACATGTTGGACACGCCAAGCGCACGCACCTTGCCTTCGGCCAGCAACTGCCCGACGGCGGCAGCCACCTCCGCAACGTCCGTCAGCGGATCGGGGCGGTGCAGCAGGAGCACGTCCACAAAGTCCGTCCGTAGCCTCTTCAGGCTGGCGCCTACCCTCTCCAGGATGGATTCCCTGCTGAGGTCATAATGCCCGGGCAGCCCACGTTCGCTGAGCCGGATCCCGCACTTGGTCTGCAGCCGGATCCGGTCACGCAAGCCGGGTGTAGCCGCGAGGACGTCACCGAACACGGCTTCGGACTTCCCGCGGCGGTAGATATCGGCGTGGTCGAACAGTGTGATCCCGGCAGCAAGGGCTGCGTCGACGGCGGCAGCGGCCTCGTCCACATGACCAGACCCATGGGGTTCGTCGGACCAGCTGCCGCCGAGGCCCATGCATCCATAGATGAGTTCCTGCGCGGACGATGGAACGGTGTGTTCAGTCATTGCTTCACTCTTTCACGGTGCGCGGCAAACGCACAGGTGGCGGGGCCCGGCCGGGCCCCGCCACCTGTGATTGCTATGGGGTTATGTCAGCGCAGCCAGGCGGTGCTGTTGGCGCCCAGCTTGCCGTTCTCCAGCGGCGAGCTGCTGACCAGGACAGTTCCTGCAGGGAGTTCGACGGCGGTGTCCCCGAAGTTGGTGACGGACTGCCAGCCGCCGGGCCGACGGAAGTGCAGGACCTCGGGGTTGCCGGTCTCCACCCACTCCAATTCCTCCGCAGCCTGGAGTTCGCGGCGGAGCTTCAGGGCCGTGCGGTACAGCTCCAGGGTGGAGTTCTCGGTGCCGTCCTGCGCCTCCACCGCGTACTTGCTGAACCAGTCCGGCTGCGGCAGGTGTGATCCACCGTCGCCAAAGCCGAATGAGGTTCCTTCAACCTTCCAGGGAAGCGGCACGCGGCAGCCGTCACGGCCTACCTCAACACCCTTGTTCCGGAAGAAAGAGGGATCCTGGCGTTCGGCGTCGGGAATTTCCGCCACTTCCTGCAGGCCAAGTTCCTCGCCCTGGTAGAGGTAGGCGGATCCGGGGACCGCCAGCATCAGCAGGGTGGCGGCGCGGGCGCGGCGCTCACCGAGCTCCACGTCAAGTTCTTCCTTGGGGCCGCCGGCCAGCAGCCAGTCCTTGCCGTCCTGGCCCTTGGCGTGCTTCTTGCCCGCGGACGCCTTCGGCAGGCCGTAGCGCGTGGCGTGCCGTACGACGTCGTGGTTGGAGAAAACCCAGGTGGACGACGCGCCGGTGGCGGCGGCTTCAGCCAGGTTGTGCGTAATGATTTCGCGGAAGTCCTCGGCGTTGAAGTCGGCCTGGAGCAGGTCGAAGTTGAAGGCCTGGCCCAGGCCTTCCGGGCTGGCGTAGCGGGCGCGGCGCGTGGCGTGCACCCAGGCTTCAGCCACGGCGGTGCGCGGCGGGTTGTATTCGTTGAACACCTCGCGCCACTCGACGTAGATGTCGTGTACGTCGTCGCGGTCCCAGAAGGGGTGCGAGCCGTCGTCGAACCCGTCCGTGCCTGTGTTTGCCGCGCTCAGTTCCAGCTTGGAGAGCAGCGGTTCAGTGAGGTCCTTGGTAAGGGCGTGCGCCACATCCACGCGGAAGCCGTCCACGCCGCGGTCAGACCAGAATCGCAGGGTCTTGAGGAAGTCGTCGCGGACCTCGCGGCTGGACCAGTTCAGGTCCGGCTGCTCCTTGGCGAAGATGTGCATGTACCACTGGCCGGGGCTTCCGTCCGGTTCGGTGATGCGTTCCCAGGCCGGTCCGCCGAACACGGAGTCCCAGTCCGACGGCGGGAACTCGCCGTTGGGGCCCTTGCCGTCGCGGAAGATGTAGCGGTCGCGGGCAGCGGAACCCTTCGGCGAGGCGAGCGCCTCCTTGAACCATTCGTGCCGGTTCGAGGAGTGGTTCGGGACGATGTCGGCGATCAGCTTGATGCCCGCGGCGTGCAGCGCCTTGGCCATCTCGTCGAAGTCCGCCAGGGTGCCCAGCTTGGGGTCCACGTCGCGGTAGTCGTCCACGTCGTAGCCGCCGTCCGCCAGGGCCGACGGGTAGAACGGGCTGAGCCACACGGCGTCGATCCCCAGTTGCTTGAGGTACGGGACCTTGGCCGTGATGCCCTTGATGTCACCCAGGCCGTCGCCGTTGGAATCGGCGAAGCTGCGCGGGTAGATCTGGTAGACCGCGGCCTGGCGCCACCAGTTGGGATCGGCCAGGCGGTCGGAATCGGACAGGGTTGCCAGAGTGGCAGTGGTGGACAAAGGATGATCCTTTTCTCTTGTGTTGTTGGTTCTTGCTGGCTTATTGGTCTGGCTATTTCACGGCCCCGCGCATTACTCCGGACAGTACCCACCGTTGGGCCAGGATGTAAACCACCAGGGTGGGTGCCATGGCCATCAGGTACGACGCGAAGGCGAGGCTGTAGTTGGTGTTGAATTCGCCTTGGAAGAGCATCTGGACCACGGGCAGCGTCTGCAGCGCAGGATCGGCGATCATCATCTGCGGCAGCAGGAAGTCGTTCCACGAACCCAGGAAGGCGAAGATGCCCACGGTGGCGTTCATGGGTGCCAGCAACGGGAAGATGATCTTGCGGAACACCTGCCAGGTGGTGGCCCCGTCCATCCGCGCCGATTCTTCCAGCTCCACGGGAATGGAGCGGACGAAGGCGATGTACAGCAGCGCGTTGAACGAGATTCCGCCCAGCACGTGCAGGAAAACGACGCCGGCCGGGTTGTCCAGGCCAAGGAGGGCCGTCTGCTTGATCAGGGGCAGGATGATGACCGGGAACGGGATGAACATGGCCGAGAGCAGGTACACAAAGGAGCCGCGGAAGAACCTGTGGTTCCAGTTCCGTGCGATCGCATAGGCCACCAGCGAGCTGCAGGCCAGCGAGCCGAGCACGCTGAGGACGGTGACGAAGGCCGTGGACATAAAGGCCCGCGGGAAGTTGGTGGCCACGTACGCGGCGGCGAAGTTTTCCCAGTTCATCGGGTTGGGCCAGGCAAGGCCGGTACCCGTGCCGATCTGCTCCGGGGACTTCAGAGCCATGGCCACCGTGAAGTACAGCGGCAGCAGGACCGTCAGGGAGGCCGCCAGCATGAGGGCAGTGAGCCACCAGTTGACTTTGAAGCCTTCGCGGGCCGACCGGTGGTTCCTGCGGGCCGTTGCCTTCGTTGCGTTGGGTGCGGAGCGGATAAGAGTCGATGAAGTCATTAGAGAGATACCCCCCGGCGCTGGATGAGGCGCAGCTGGATGACGGAGATCAGCAAGGTGATCAGGAAGTAGATGACGGCATTGGCCATCTGGTAGGAGTAGTCGCCGCCCGTGAAGCCGGAGAAGATGCGCATGGCCACTGACTGCGTCGCCATGCCTGGGCCGCCGCCCGTAAGGCCCACGATGATCTCGTACGTGCCCAGGAAACCCTTGAAGCCGAGGATCACATTGATCACCAGGTAACCGAGGATAAGGGGCAGCGTGAGGCTAAGGAACTGGCGGAAGCTGCCAGCCCCGTCCAGGTCAGCGGCTTCATAGACTTCCGAAGGTACGCTCTGGAGGCCGGCGAGGTAGATGATGGTAGCCCCGGGCGCCGCCTGCCACACGGTGACCAGCACGATGGCCACCCAGGCGAGGTTTTCGTTGGCGAGGATGCTTGTGGCCAGCGGCGTGACGCCGAAACGCTCCGCCAGGACCGGAAGGGTGTTCGAGAACAGGTAGTTGAACACAAAGGACACGATCAGGGCGGAGAGCACCATGGGGATGAAGAACACGGTGCGGATGCCGGTGCGCCACTTGATCTTGGCGTTCAGGCCAAGGGCGATGGCCAGTGCCACGACGTTCACCACCACCGTGGTGGTCAGGGCAAAGACGAACGTGAAGATGTACGACTGCAGGACAGCGGGGTCCTTGAAGATGTTGACGTAGTTGGCCAGCCCGATGAACTTCCAGTCTCCGTAGCCGGCGTAATTGGTCAGGCTGAAGAACACGCCCACCAGTGCCGGGAGGGTGATGAAGAAGGCGAACAGTGCCAGGACCGGCACCACCATCCAGTAGTAGGTGGGGTCGGTCCGGCGTTTGGTCCGGACGGTTGGCGCTTCGGCTGAGGCTGAGTCGGTGCGCGGGGACGGGGCTGCCTCGGCCGCCAGGGAAGTTGTGGTCACGGTGGCTCCTGGGATCGGGGTGGGCATCAGACCGCTGTCCGTTCGGCGACACGGCGCCATTCGTCGTCGAGCGCGGAGAGGAACTGGTCGCCGTTCTTGTTGTAGACAAACGACTGAATGTAGTTGTTTACCGGCACTGAGGGCGGGAAGTACGTGACGGCGCCCTGGAAATAGCGGGCTTCCCTGATGGAGTCGTTGAGTCCGCTGATCTGCGGATTCGTCACCGCCGGGGCGTCCTTGAGCGGGGAGAAGGCGGCGTTCTTCTCGTTGTAGGTGTTCACTACGTCCGGCTCCAGCAGGTAGGCGACGAACCGCTGCGCCGCTGCCATGTTCGGGGTGTTCCGCGTAATGGACAGCGCCATATCCACGTTGACCCGTGCCTTGTTCTCCTCCGGGTTGTTGGTGACGGGCAGCGGAAAGGTGCCCAGCCGGATCGCAGGATTGGCGGCCACCAGCTGGGACAGGGCCCACGGACCCTGCAGGTACATGGCTGCTTGTCCCTTGGCGAACGCAGCATTGCCGTCGGCGTAGTTCTTGCTGGCGGCGCCGCCCTGGGAGTAGGACGCCAGCTGCAGCATTTTAGGCATAGCAGGGCCGAAGTTGTTGGTGAATGATTCCGGGGCGGCCGTGCTGATATTGGCGCCAGTGGCATTGAGTTTCGTGAAGAATTCGGCAACGTTCAGTGAGCCGCCGGCTACGTAGTCGAACATGCCCTGCGCAAGGGTCCAGGGGTCCTTGAAGGTCCCGTAAATCGGGGCGACGCCGGCAGCTTTGAAAGTCTCGCAGGCGGCCACGAATTCGTCCCAGGTGGTAGGGACGGCGACGCCGTGGGCCTCGAAGATGTCCCGGTTGTAGATAACTCCGGCGGCAGCAACGGAGAACGGCAGGGCGCTGGTCTCGTTGCCTTTGTACCGGCCCCAGGAGCTGATGAGTTCCTGCATCTCCGGGTTGATGGTGGAGGCTGCGGGGAGGTCGGCGAGGTCGGCGAAGATGCCCTTCTTGACGAAGTCAGCGGTGGCCTTCGCGAAACCGCGGGTCACGACGTCGGGCGGATCGTTCCGCACCAGGCCGGGGACGAAGTTGCCTTCGTTGAAGTCCTGGATCACACGGATGTCCGGGTTCAGCGCTTCGAAGTCCTTGATCACCTGGTTGAAGTAGTCCACCACTTCGGGCTTGTTCTGCATAAAGCGCAGGGTTGTGACGCCGTTGTGCTGGCTGGCGCTGGCGGCGCAGCCGGTCAGGGGAAAGATGGCGGCAGCCCCGGCAAGGCCGACGGCACGGAGAAGGGAACGCCTGCTCAGCAGTGATGCGGGCACGGTGGTGTTCACAGGGCGGCGGCTGACGCGGCGTTGCGGCGGGGCCGGGGCGAGGGCGGGCAGTGCTTCGGGATGCAGTTCACAGTTGCTCCTTTGCAAAAGGCGAAAGTGGAGGGCTGGGAGAGATGCCAGTGGTCGGCGGCCGTCCGGTCCGACTGGTTCCAGCTATTTATTTGGAATCTAAATTTAGTTCCTCAAGTATTATGTGGTGGAAAGCACAGAGAGGTCAACACCATGTCGGAAATCTCCGCGGCAACGCCCCAACTGCTGCGGCGCGTGAGCGCTGGAGCAGTCCTGGATTACCTGCGCGCCTCAGAAGCCGTAACGGTCACGGACGTCATGGAAGCCACCGGGCTCACGCGCGCCACGGCCATTTCGGTGTGTGAGGACCTCATGGAACGGGGCTGGATCCGGGAGCTGGAGAACCAGCGGGCGTTTGGCGGCTACCAGAAGGGCCGGCCGGCACGGCGGTTCGAACTTAACGAACGCGCCGGCTATGTCCTGGGCATGGACGTGGGCATCCGGAAGGCAACGGTGGTGGTGTCCGACCTCCGCGGGAAGGCGCTTGGCAGGGCCAGCCAGCCGTTCGCGGAAGCGGAAATTTCGGCCGAAGAGCGAATCTCGGTGATCGACCGCGCCGCCATGCTGGCGCTGCACAGCGTTGGCGCCTCCCCCGAATCAGTCCTTGCCGTCTGTGCCGGTATTGCGGCCCCGGTGGACCGCAACGGCGACGTGCTGGTGACACAGCACTTTTGGGGACTGTTCGACGTCGGCCTGAAGGCTGCGCTGCGGGACCGGCGGGGATGGACCGTACTGCTCGAGAACGATGCAAACCTTGCCGCCCTCGGCGACCGCTGGCGGGGCGCCGCGGCCGGCGTCGACGACGTAGTGGTCATCCTCGCCAGTGAGCGCTTCGGCTCCGGGGTGATCGACGGCGGGCGGCTGGTGCATGGCCGCGGCGGAGGCGCCGGCGAGCTCGCCTTCCTGGACATGGTGGAGGGAGTGGGAAACACATTCGGCATCGCCTTCCTGGCCAGGGAATGGGCAACCGACGCCCTCGCCGGGAATGCTGAAACTTCGCTTCGCGAACATGCCGCCGACGGTGCAGAAGCTGCGCACGTTTTCGCTGCCGCCGCCGAAGGCGATGCCGTGGCCCTGAAGATCCTCGAACGACTGGCTGACAGGATGGCCCGGGTGATCGGGGCCGTGGCCACGATCATCAACCCCGAACTGGTGGTCATTGGCGGCGCCGTAGCCAAGTCCGCAGGAGTGCTGCTCGACCCGATCGCCGAACGCCTGAAACAGTACACCGCCACTCCCCCACGCCTGGCGGTCTCCCCGCTGGGCGATTCGATCGTCACCGTGGGCGCTGTACGGTGCGCCCTCGATTACGTGGAGAAGAACACCCTGGACCTGAAGCTTATGGCGCGTGCCTCACCCCACCTGCCACCAGCGTCAGCCACGGCTACAAGCTAGGCCTGCGGCTCCAGCGCGGCAGCAATGGGCAGCGTGCCGTCGCGGAATTCGATGGTCCGCCCCGCGGTTTCAGGCAGGTCCAACACGGCAGCGGCCACACTGGCAGTATTGCTGCGCGAGGTTTCCCTGCCGCCCGACCCTGAGGGGTTGACATCGATCCGCCCCGTCCCCGGCTTGTCCGTTAGCGTGCCGGGGCCAAGGATGGTCCAGGCCAGCCCGGTTCCCCGCAAGTACTCGTCCGCCGCCGCCTTCGCTTCTGCGTAGGCGAAGAAGCTGTTTTCCGCCGGGACGCCGTGGTCCGGACCCGCGCCCAGGTAGGACACCATCACATACCGTCCGACGCCGGCCTCCGCCGCAGCGTCCATGGACCGGATGGCCGCATCCCGGTCCACAGCGTAAGTCCGCTCGGGATTTCCGCCGCCCGCCCCGGCTGACCAGACCACGGCGTCATGGCCGGCGAGGCACTCGGCGATCGCCGCCGTCGTCGAACTTTCAACATCCAGGACCGACGGCGTTGCCCCCGTTGCCGCCACGTCAGGCGCGTGATCGGGGTTGCGGATGATCGAGGTGACGCTGTGCCCCTCTTCCGTAAGCAGAGCGGACAGGCGGAGGGCCACTTTGCCGTGGCCACCAATGATTGCGATGCGGGTCATGCCCCCATTCTGCCCTCTCTTGAGCCGGCAACACCTCAGGACAACGTGCGGTAGCGGAGGTAGACCACGCCGTTTCCGAACCTACGCTCTTCAAGGAGTTCCAGCCGCAGGTTCAGCCCGTCCGGCAGGAACCGCTTGCCGCCGCCCACAACCACTGGGTTGAGGAAGACCTGGCATTCGTCCACCAGTCCGGCGTTGAGCGCGGCAGCGGCCAGCGTGGCTCCTCCGATCCCCAGCCTGCCGTCCGTCCCGGCCTTCAGCTCCCGGACCCCGTCGGGGCTGAACGTGGTCTCGATCCTGGTACGGGCTGTGTCAACCGTTGCCAGCGATGTTGAGTAGACAACCTTGTCTGCCGCCCGCCAGATCCGTGCATAATCCTGGATCACCGGCGGATCCTCGGCGCCGCCCATACCCTCCCAGGCTGACATGACCTCGTACATGCGGCGCCCGAACAGGTAGGTGCCGACTTCACGTTCGAGGTCGTTGATGAAGGCATGGACTTCCTCGTCCGGGGCGCTCCAGTCGAAGTTGCCCTGGCGGTCTGCGACGTAGCCGTCCAAAGATGCAATAGAGGAATAGATGAGCTGGCCCATTGGCCCATTCTGCGCCTGGCGGCATCACTTGGGTAGGCGCTGGCGGGATGCGGCGCCGCCCGCTGCGGTGAGGGGTGAACTCTCGGCGCTAAGCCCCGGCCTAAGCGCCGAGAGCTCACCCCTCACTTGATGAAAAACTGTTGCACCATGGTCCAGAGATTGGTGGTGGTCCAGTAGATCAGGACGCCGATCGGAAAGAAGATGCCACCCACGGCGAAAACAAGCGGCAGGACATAAAGGATCATCTTCTGCTGGCGCACGAGGGGATTGTCCGTGGACTCGTCAGGCATGTTCCTGGCCAGGGCCCTTCTCTGGGCGATGACCTGTGAGGCAGTCATAGCCAGGATCATCACAAGAGTGAGTGCCGTGACCGCCGCCGGGTCGCCGCTGACATGAAGCACTGACGCTGAGAGCGGTGCCCCGAAAATGCTCGACTCGCCGAACTGCAACACCTGCTCAGGGTTCATTGCTCCAATACCTTTGGCCTCCCGGGCCGCGGCTGGGATGCCGGCGAGTACTTGGAAGAGCGCGAAGAAGAAGGGCACCTGGATGAGCATCGGCAGGCAAGCGGAGAAGGGGTTGGTCCCATGTTCCTTGTAGAGGGCCATCTGCTCCTGCGCCATCGCCTGCCGGGACAGTTGATCGGTCTTGCCCCTGTACTTGTCCTGCAGCTTCTTCAGTTCCGGCTGCAGGAGCCGCAGCCGGCGCTGGGCGCTGACCTGCCGCAGGAACACGGGAATCAGAGCGACACGGATAATCAGCACGAGGCCAACGATGGACAAAGTCCACGTCCAACCACTCACCGCAGGCATGCCGAGAGAGGTCAGGGCGTCGTGGAGTCCAACCATGGTGGCGGAGACAAACCAATTGAACGGAACCATGATTGTTTCAAAGAAGTCCACTGATATCCCCCTCGCCAAGTGCTGCAAAGCTACGGCGAAAAGCCGCGGTTGTCACGGCCTCTCACCGCGGCCAGCATGGCGCCCTGCCGGGAGACAGAAAAACCCCCGGAATCTCGGGGATTCCGGGGGCTTAGCCTGTAGCGGTGGGGAGGCTCGATCTCCCGACCTCACGATTATGAGTCGTGCAGTAATCACCTTGCTTGGCGTTGATGTGCAATCACTAAGCAGCCATTTAACAGCCACGTGCTCCAGGGCCCGCGACCAGCAGCCACTCAAGAAGTTACAGGCTGGCGGGATTTAGGATTACCCAGTCAGGATCTTTAATGCCGTTCCTATTGTCCATATGTTATGTCCATATTACGAGTCACCCGCTGCCATAATGCTTTGTTCTACTTCGGCGTGGGCCAGCCAGGAAAATCCGCGCACACCGCCCAGCTGCCACCGTGCACAACTCCTGCGTCCACCGACGAATATGAGCGGGCCCGGAAGCTACCATGACGAGAAAGGAGCCCCAGTCAGCGTTCTGCTGCATGAGGCTCCGTCACGTATTCAAGTTGTCAGTGAATTTCTCGCGTGGCGTTGGTCTGGCCAACGGAAACGATGTTGCCGTCGGACGCTCGTCGTCCGTTGTGGCGAACGGGGGAAGGCAGCTTCCAGCTCTTGTGATGCGTCCACTTCAACGTCTCCCACCAGCAACCGGACCAGTCGTCGCTGGTGAATTGGTACAACGAGACGATTTCGGCGTTGAATGTTGCCGGCGCCGGGCACTCAAGTCCGTGGATGAAGGTCTCAACCTCTTCGCGAAGGTCCTCACGGTTCCTGAGCTCGTGGGAAGCAAGCGAGATATGCGCGTGGAACGTCCCGGCAGAGAACGGATCGACCTTGAGTTCTTCGTACTGAATGGCCAATGGCCTTAGAGCGGCGTTGATTAATATGGCTAGGCCAAGCATCTCCCCACTGGTTTGTCCGTTTTGGCTGTTGTTGACGTCGTAGGTGATGGCGATGTTCCGTCTCGTGATACCTGCGTTCACCACTTCGAATTGTTCCGCGGCCCTAATGGCTGGTTCAACAGCCTCGATGACGCTCTCAGTCGGTGCCAAGATCGGAGTGATGCCAGCTAGGGTCACGTGTGGGGGAAACGCGTTCGCCGACACCATTCCGAATTGCTGCCGGACTGCTGAGGTGATCGTGGTTACTGCCAGACAGGTTTTCGGATCGGGCCGCAGGAACACACCGTAGAACGATGGCAAAGGGTTATGGGGCATCACTTCTGAACCTGCTTGAGGTAGTCGGAGATCGCCTTATTGGCATCCCCTTCAGCCGCCGAGATTGCATCCGACAATGGCTTTTGTCCTGAGAACGCGGCCTGCATCTGCGGAACGACTGCGTTTCGAATCGACGGAAGTGCGCCACTGAGGCAGCCCGCGGTGGCGGTCGTGGCCGGAGTCGCTTTGAACTGCGCGGCGATCGCGGCTGCGTCCGGGTGAGCCTGCAGGAATGCCTTATTCGTTTCCGTCTCCCCCACCTTGATGTTGACTGGGGCGAAGCCGGTTGCCTGGGAGAACTTCTCCTGGCTTGCTGCTGAGGACAGGAATGAAATCAGCTTCCATGAGGCTACCTGCTCTGCATCCGTGTGGCCCTTAGCATTCACCCAAAGGGCTGATCCTCCGATGACTGCACCTGATGAGTCGTTCGGTCCCGACGTGGGGTAGGGAAGAACTTCGTAGTCGAAGGCTGCCGACTTGCGGATGGTCCCGGCGGCGGCCGAGCTGTTGAAAAGCATCGCGGTCTTACCGCTGATGAACGCGTTACTGGCGTCGCCGCCCTTCAGCCCGGTGTCTAGGCCGACGCCTGTGGTGTAGAGGTCACTGACGGTCTTGATGGATTCTTCGGCGGAAGCCGGAATGTCCAACTTCTCGACACTGCTTCCCTTGCGTCCGTTATCCGGCGAGCAGTAAGCCGCACCTGACGCCGCTGTCAGCTGTTCAAACCACCACCCGTCAAAGGGCTGAACGAGTCCGCCGACACCGGGAACCTTGCTCTTGACTTCCTTAGCTGCCGCGGCCACACCGCTCAATGTCTTCAGTGAGGAGGTGTCGGTGATTCCGGCTTTCTTCAGTGCTTCCTTGTTGACGTACAGAAGCGGCATGGAGACGGCAAAAGGAACTGCCAGTTGTTCGCCGTTGCTGCTGTAGTAGTTTGCGCCTGCCGGGCTGATGTCCTTGAGATCAAGATCGTCGGGGTTGGCCTTGGCCAGTGCAGTGGCGCTGATGGTCTGCTGTACGTCGTTGAGGTATCCGGTGCTTGCGTCGTAGGCGAGGATGACGCTGGGTGTGCTGCCTTCGCTCGCGGCCGCCCGGTACTTTGCCAGGGCGTCTGTGTTGGTGCCTTGGTAGCTGGCGTTGACCTTGATCTTGCCGCTGTTGGTTGTGTTAAATTCGTCGATCAGCTTCTGAAGCGTCTGGCCGGGGACGTCGCCAAGACTGTGCCAGAAGGAGATTTCGACTGTCTGTCCGGACGGCAATGCGGAAGGGCCGGGGGCCGAGGCTTGTTCCGCGGCCGAGGTGGTGGAACCGCCGGAGCAGCCGGCCACAGCAAGGACCGCGACAGTCGCGGCCGCTAGGCAGGGTGTGAGTTTCATAGCTGTTTCCTATCGTGTTAGCGAGAAGATCCAAGGCCGCGGAGCAGGAAACGGTTTCCTGCGATGACCAGAATCAGTGTGGGGATGAGGACCAGGACGGTGCCGGCGGCGATGACCGAGGGGGAAGTGCTTTCGCTCGATACGAGTTGGGCGATGCCGACTTGGATGGTGCGGTTGGCTGGTGTGTCAGTAATGAGGAGCGGCCAGAAGTAGCCGTTCCAGGCAGCGAGGGCGCTCCACATTGCCGCTGTGGTGACTTGGGGCCGTGTCATAGGCAGAACTACGCGGGCAAGCGTGCGCAAGTCTCCGCAGCCGTCGAGCTTGGCTGCTTCCCAGACCTCTCTGGGAACTGTAAGGAACGCTTGCCGGAGCAGAAATACGGGGTACCCGGCGGCAAGGAATGGCACGGCAATGCCTAGGATGGTGTCCCTCAAACCCAAGGAAGTCACCAGCTGGTAATTGGGAATGATGAGGCTCTCGCCGGGAACGGCCAAGGTCGCCACGATCAGGACGAAGGCGACGCCCTTGCCTCTCCACGATGGAAAGACGAGCGCATAAGCGGCAAGTGCCGATGTGACCAGCTGCATGCCGGCTTGGAGCACTGTAACCATCACGCTCACGACGTACTGGCTTTCAAAGGGAACGACACGAAGCGCTTGGGCGAAATTATCAAAAGTGAAGTGCCCCGGCCCCGGAATGATCCAGCCCCTGGCGATGTCAGAGGTTGGAAGAACGGAGGACGCGAGGGTGACGTAGACGGGGAAGGCGATCACGATTGCGACGACCGCCAGCCATAGGATCAAGCCCCAGCGGACGTTCTTTGCTGGACGACGGACCCGGACAGCGGTGCTGTTAATGAGGCCGGAACGCAGTTGGGTGGTGCTCATGAGGTGACTCTTCTATTGATGATGGCGTACTGAACGGCGCTAATCGCAGCAACCAGCACCAGAAGCAGTAGCGCGAACGTGGACGCCCGGCCTACATCCGCCACGCCGCCGGCGAAGGCAAGCTCGTAGAGCTGGTAGACAAGGGTTTGCGTCGACCCTGCCGGCCCGCCTCGTGTTAGGACCTGCACCTGGGTAAAAATCTGTAGGCCGCTGATGGTCTGCGTGATGGTCAGGAACAACAGGGTCGGGCTGATGAGCGGCAGGATCACCGACCATGCCAGGCGGAATTCACCTGCACCATCAAGGCGAGCAGCTTCGAGAACCTCGATGGGCATGTTGCGGGTCGCCGCGACCAGGACAAGCACCGTGAATCCAAACTCATACCAGGCTGTTGTAGCGATGATGCTGGCAATGGCCCATGGTCCGGACTGAAGCCAGCCCGGACCCTGGATTCCGAAGCCGGCCAAAATGCTGTTGAGCGTGCCCACGGACGGGGCCAAGAGACCCGCAAAGCATGCAGACGCGGCAGCTGCCGAAAAAGCGAACGGCAGTGAGAAGACAACGGAGAAGAACTTTCCGCCCTTTGGCAGGCGGCTCAGCGGCAGAACCGCGAGAAGCCCACCTCCGATGGCGAGGGCGGCGCTGCCGACGGTAATCAACACGGTGGTAGCGAGGACACGGAACATGTCGGGTTCGGTGAACATCTCCACGTAGTAGTCGAATCCCACGTAGCGCGTCGGGTTTCCGAGCAAGTCGGTTCCGAAGAGGCTCAACTGAATCGTTTTGAAGATCGGGCTGTAGGAGAAGACGAGCAAAAGCACGAGAGCCGGGAGCACCATCAGGGGCGCGACTCCAGATCGAGATAATCGATATTTTGATCCCTTATAGGGAACGTTCCCATTCATGTTTCCATAGTACAGCTCCCAGCTGAAATGGAAAGTAACAGTTAGATAACGTGCCGGTTACTACGAGGCGAAGATCAAACCCTGCGGACAGTCTCCCCTGCCAGCAACGTTCCCTTGAGCGCAACGTGGCGTGGGCTGATTTGGTCCGACGCCTCATCCACCAGCTGGTCGATCGCCAGGCTGCCGATCTCTGCGATTGGCTGTCGGATTGTGGTGAGTCCCAGAAGTGGCGAGGCCGCGACTCCGATCCCGTCGTATCCGGATACAGAGACGCTGTGCAATCGGTCAATGGATTTCAAATGCTCCAGGACGGAGATCGCCCACCCGTCATTGGGAGCCATGATTGCGCTCACCTTCATTCGCAGCAACGTCCGTACCGCGTGCGGCAAACCCAATTTGCTTTCGATGTTCACCACGTGCGCGTTCAAACCGCGGGCCTGTAGGGCGGCAATCATGAGGTTCGACCTCACGTGAAGGGTCGGCGCGACATTGGACGGGATTAGAATGACACCGATCTCCCGGTGTCCCAGCTGCGCCATGTGGGATCCCAGCTGCTCCGTACCGTCCTCCTCGTCACAGAAGACACTTCCCAGTCGGTCGTCGTATTCCGGACGCCCTACCACCACAGTCGGCGACCTCTGGGCGAACGGCAGCAGATCCCCCGCCGGCAGGACGCTGCTGCAAATAAGGAGACCGTCTACTCGGAGGGAAAGAAGGGACTGAAGCGCCTGCTGTTCGGCAGAAAGATTGGCCCCGCCCCGCCCCGCCGTGAAGACCAACCGGATAGATCGCTCGTGCGCGCGGCTCTGCAGGGCGCCTTGGAGAGCTCCGTAAAAAGGGCTGCCCGGATCCCTAACAAGCACCCCGAATGTATTGGTCCGGTCGGCCCTGATCCGTGCCATGGCATTTACTACGTACCCCAGGTCGGACGCAGCTTTGAGCACCCGATCACGACTCTTACTACTCACGCTTCCCTCGCCGGACAAAACCCGCCCGACGACCGATTTTGATAGGCCTGCCCGCTCGGCCACATCAATGATGGTAGGGAGTCGCTTGGGAACTTCAGTCACTGTTGTGCCTCGTCATCGTCGTCATTAATAGGTCAAATCTATTCTAAATTGGGAACGGTCCCTATACAATCGGGGGAATGTTTTCCGGGCGGGAGCCAAACCTCCTGCAACTATAGGAGGCCCCATGCTTGAAGTTGAATGGATATCCCACAGCACGCTAACCGAAGTCGTCCTCTTGGCGATGGCATTCGTCTTGTCGGCGGTGATCGGGGTCGAGCGTCAGAGGCGGCTCAAGAGCGCAGGATTGAGGACCCATACGCTCGTCGGATTGGGGGCTGCGGTCTTCACGTTGGTCTCCGCTTATGGATTCAAGGCGATGATCGGCAACGACGTCATCCTTGACCCGTCCCGAATCGCCGCGCAGATCGTCTCCGGGATTGGGTTCCTGGGCGCCGGAGTCATCTTTGTGCGGCAGAACGCCGTCGCCGGCCTAACGACCGCTGCCTCGATCTGGGTAACCGCGGCCATCGGGATGGCCTGCGGCGCCGGGATGCCCATACTCGCAGCCGCCGCAACCGGACTACATCTGTGCGCCGTCGGTGTACTAGGCCTCGTAGCCAAGTATGTTCGACCGACACAGCAGGAGAAGGCGGTCGTCCTTCAATACACGGAAGGGTATGGCGCACTGAGGACAATTCTGGCCGCTTCAACCGACATGGGCTTCGAGGCACTGGTAACCGACACAAGGAAGGTAGAACGGCCAGGCTCCGAAACAAGGGTCCATGCCACACTGCGGTTTAGGAGCGCCAATGGCTCACCCGAAAGCCTGATGGAAAAGTTCGCGGATGTCCCAGGCGTCATATCCGCACGGGTCGAGGAGCGCTATGCTGACTGATCACCCACGAGAAAAAGATCCTCCGCGCAGCCAGGGGCTTTCCTTACCCGGACCGCAACCATCCGGACAGGCCAAGGGCTGGGTCCTGTTTGATGTCGGAGGTGTCCTCATCGAGAAACCCATGGATTTCGAAGAGATGGCCCGCATCGCCGGGACGCCCGGGGGCGAGGAGTTCCGGAACGTTTTTTCACGGCACAGGGATGTCTACGACGCCGGCGGACGGGCGCCCGAATTTTGGGCCTCCGTGGTGATCGACTTAGGGCAGTTCAGTCCAAGGCCCGAGACTATCGAGCGCCTCATTGCTACCGAATGCCGGCGGTGGGCTGCCCCTTCTGAGGACATAGTCACCTACATCAACCACCTGCAACACGCTGGCTACAAGTTAGCCATCTTGTCCAACGCTCCATTCGAGCTCGCCGGAGCGATGAGGACCTCCGAACTGGGTAAATCCTTCGATTCGATGACCTTCTCTTGTGAAATAGGAAGCTGCAAACCTCATCCGGAGGCACACAGGGCCGCGCTCAGCGCGCTGGGCGCCTGCCCGACAACAATCAAGTTCTTCGACGATCGCAAAGAAAATTGTTGAGGCAGCTGCCAAGCTTGCTCTGGACGCACACATTTGGCCAGGTACCGAGGGCTTGGTGTCGTTTCTACCCCACTAAGGTGTCGCACTCCCGCGCATGGTTGGTTCCTTTCAGGTGGGTGGGGCGCGGCCCGTGGTGAGTGGCCAGCTTCCTCTCCTCCGTTGTTTTGGCTGCTGGCGGAGCTAGGCTGGGTCCGGGCGCTCCGGGAGAAAAGACACCTCAGCTGGAGCTGAAGTGCGTAGGTGACGCGCTCCCAAGACATGACCGCCCACATGGACTTGAGCTTCTGCGGGGCCCGTCAACTGGAGACCCGGCCCCCCCTCTGCCGTGCTATGGGGGAACGGCAGCCTCCAGGAGTAGCGTGTCCTAAGCAATGCCGTTAATAAAGGCGGGCCGCCCAATGTGCTCAGGGGGAGTAACCATGGCGAAGAAAAAGAAGATGAAGAAAAGCTTGGCGTCATTGAAGGGATCAGCTCAGGAGAAGGTGGAGCGCTACACTTCCCGGACGCTCGGGTACGCCTTCAACACATATGACCACCAAGGTGATGTGGATGCCCCGCTTTCCCCTTCCGATGTGTTGATGGCAAACCTCCTGAGCCTGAAGCTCAGTGCCTCTGATGTCATCCCCCTATTCATGGACGGTAACGGTCCAGCGCAACAACTTCGGAAGGCCATCGACAAAGCGCTGGTTGACCTGCGCGACGCGGACTGTTTCGAGTCTTACGATGACGTATCTCGACTGGAACAGTCAGTGGAAAGCCTGGCAGCCGCCAACCTAGCCGCTTTGAAGGTCAAATGGTGGACTGCGATAACAGTTTCCAAAGTTCTCCATCGTCGCCGCCCGCACATCGTGCCTCTGATCGACTCCCGTGTTTATGACTTTTACGGCACCGAGTATCCAAGTGAGGTGCGTACAGCCCTCTGGGAAGACATCCGAGAGAACGCCGGCTGGCTGACGGATTTGGCCGCCACGAGGGTCACCCCGGATGGGCGGCCGCTCTCACTCCTCCGTCTGGCGGACATCCTGATTTGGACACCTGACCAACAGGAAGATTTAGGCGTCCTGCCTGCCCAGCTTTAGGCGGTACATGTTTTCAACTTCAGCTGCAGGGCAAGCAGCGCCGCTCGTGTCGGATGAGGATCACCATCGAAAGTTGAACAGCCGTTCTACCGGGCCCCAGAAGGGCTTGGTTATAGCAGCGAGTCACAAGCCGGGGCGTCGCTACGTTGTGCCGCCGGGAGTTGGAATACTCTGATTCGATGCTTCATCTTTTGGGAGAGCTAGCAAACTTGACCACAGCACTCGCTGATCTAGTCTCTCTGCCCGCGCCGACCCCACCGCCAACGGCGTCTACGCCGATCCCAACCTCCGTGCCTACGCCGATCCCAACCTACGTTCTGCCAGCTGGAGCGGCTACCGATGTTCCGTGGTGGGAGAAGTTTTTGACAGGTCCGCCAATGGCAGGTTTGTTTGCCCTGGGGGCTGCTGCCGTAGCTTATAGGGGCATTCTCAAGCAGGTTGCCAAGACAGCCGAGGCAAACCGACTGAGCAAAGACTCAAATGATCACACACGAACAGCCAATGCTGAGACCGCGCGAAAAAACTCCGAGGATCAATGGTGGTCGACCCTCAAATGGGCATATGAGGAGGCAAAATCATTTAAGACCTCTGCCGCTTCGACCGAGAACCTGGCTTTGGTTGGCATCCTGCAAAATCTGGGAGAGCTGGAAGACATCTCTGAATTTCAGCGTTCCAGCGCCGACAGAGTGATCGGGATATTCATAGATTCGCAGGATCGGCGTGTCCGCGAATCCGCGAGAGAGGCAAGTGCAAACGTCAGGGCCGCGATAAGTAACTCTGAAGCACGCGAGAGCTATGTGAAGGCTCTGGATGCCGTTCTAGTCAGCTTCGCGTCATCGGTTGGCGCACGGATTCAGGGCGGCGGATACCTCGCAGATATCGGCATGGACTGGCTACTCGAAACGTCATCAAGCGAGTTGATTGCCGTTGCTTGGAACTACCACCGCAACCCTTCGCCGCTCGCGGAAAGAGAGCTCATGTCCGAATACATGGAAATCCTCAAGTTGGGACACCGTGCGGGGGCGCAGCGGGCGGTAGCAAAATTGCTGGTGGTTACTAACCGTCCCCTGGACATTGACAAGTACGTCGTTCCCGATACGCTCCGACTCAGCTGCATCCAGTGGAACGAGGGAGACTCCTCTGATGTCGTCGTAAAGGCCTTACAGCAGCTAATGCACAGATAGCGGATACACAAACAGGTTGACCGAAAGCTAACGAGCAGCAAACGTTCTTCACTGGTGTCCTGCCTCCTTGGATGTGGGACAGCCTCGGGGGGACTCCTCGGCTGTTCGAGATCAATTTCGAAATCGCCTGCCCGAACTGTTCGACGTCTAGACCTGAGGTCCGGGCGTAAAGCCGAGCGATACGCGAGCTATCCCCCTTCCAACGGGCCTTCTTGAGGAGCTCGCCGAGGCGTGAGTCAGCTGGAAAACAATTCTTTCAGTCGACGCCTTGCTTCAAACGTCGCCTTCACCTGTCCGCTTCTTCCGGGACAACCATCAAGGCCTTAGTCCCACACGTCAGCCTGTCGTCCCGGCTGAAAAGAAGCCCTCCACGATGTCAGGTTTGCCGGCCGCAAAAGTCTTGGACGCTTCTATATTCGTCAAGTGACGGTCTGTACGGCGCGTCTGACGCAAACGGGAGTTATCGCTGATCGAAGACTAGTTTGTCAGTGATATGCCTAGACATTTCGGAAGAATCGATTTCGGGATGGTTGGCTGCCGCCCAGGCTGCAAGGGCGTGGCTATAGTTGAGGATCGGTCCACCCAGGTCGGGCACGCGCTCCGCTTCAGTGCGCAGTTTATTGATGGCAGCTCGCGCCTCCGGGTGGAGTTTCGGTTCGACGCGAGGGCTTGTCGGGACGGAAATGTACCGACGCCAAGCTTCGCTGTAGGCTCTCAGCACTTTGTTTAGTTCTTTGTCATCCATGGCCTCAATTATGGGATGGCACGAGGCAAGGGCGGGGCGCAAAATGCCGCACGGGAAAGAGAAACCGTTTCCGTTCAAACAGACCATGGGGAAAGTCCTGTCGGAAGCTCCTTGGGTTCTATTCGGCGCTCAGCCAGCGCTTCCACTTGTAGGGATATCCACCTGGCCGCCGGCCTATGGCGCGCATCGACTTTTTCCACCAGCGATGGGCGAAGTAGAAAACCGCGGTGATGAATGCGAGGAGTACGGCCAGAATGATCAGAGCTTGGTCCTTCACCGCCCGATATTCGTTGAACCCCGGTCCGGATGCTATTTTCCCCGAAACCAGGGGCCCTGTCACGTCCAGGAAGTATTGCAGCGTCGTCATGAATGGGGCCATCAGCAGAACGAGGGGCGGAAGCGCGATCGCGAAGTATTTGAGCCCTATTTTGTTGCACTGCTTGTCCCAAGCTTTCGCCTGTTCCTTCTGCCCTGCCGCAGCCGTCTCCGTCACTTGCTCCCCCAATTTGTGCCCTCTATTGTGCACAGCCTACTCCGGGTGACAATCGGACAAATGGGCCACCGGAAACCCTTGAGAACTTTGCTTAGCCGGCTGCGTAAGTCACAGCCCATGGGGTAGGTATTGTCAATTCATCCTGCCCTTCGATGCTGGCGTACCGCTTTGGGAATGCATCTGTCCGGAAGACCTGGTCGTGGTCGTAACTGAGAACGGCGTGGTACGAGTTGAGTACCCCGCGGACTACCGCGGTGGCCTCATGGCGTTCCCTGGCCCGGATACCAAGGGAGTGCGATGCGGCTTGCGGTGGCCACGCCCCCGAGAGCGCCCCCGAAAAGGCCAAAGACGGCGCTAATTATTACGCGGGCGTCCGAGGAGAACCAATCCACTGATATGCCCTTTCTGTGTCTCGATTCCAAGTTACGGCTCAAACACTAGCGGCTAGCTGTCCGTTCGGAGGACGATCAGTCTGTGCCTGTCAGGCACGAGGGACCGCAATGGCTCCGGGTGTCAGAAATCGATGTCCTACGGGCGCCAGAATTAGTTGACATACTCAGCGTTACTCAGACGCTGCTTTGAACCGTGTCTTCCCACGCCGCCATGCTGATGTCTACGCATGTTCCGGAGTATGACCAATAATGGGGGCCACAGGCCCGACAGACCGATTAACTACCTGGCTTGGGCGACGTTGGCAGCTTTCCTCGGCGCCTTCGCGGAACAGCTTGGCACGGCAGCAGCGGACCTGCTGCTTAGCCTCGCCGGTGTCGCAGTGACGGGACTTCCCTTGCCGCTCCTGTACTAAGCGGGTGTGTCAGGTGGTGCGGCGATCTCTGCGGGGTCGAGGTCTGGTCTCGGGCGCAGGAACCGCAAGGCATGGCGGAAGGACCGCCCGGACCCGGCTGTGTCGGCGGAGACTTCCACGACGATGGGTTCGACACGGGCGATGGGCCGAGAAGCAGTGAACCCGTCCGTGAGCAGATCCCGAAAGCGATCCGGTTAAAGTTTTACCCCGAAATGATCCGTTGACCAGCGAAAAGACTAGTTAGGCGACTCTTCCTCGGCTAGCGATTCCTCGGTCTCCCGGAGCTGATGGTCGAGGAACTCGGCGAGCTTGGATCCTTGGTTTCGGTGCCACTCTCGAACCATCAGCGTCCGGCATTGTGTCCTCGTCTCCTGGGGAATGTCGTCGTGGACAGGACAGTCGCGACTTGGGCTAGCGTCACGTAGAAAGATCGAGGCGCTTTGGGAATCCGACTGGCATCCTGCAATCGTGACCACCGTCCGCTACCACATACAGATTGCGGCGCGTGGAAAGCCTGCCATCCGGGACGAGCACAGAGCAGCCTTGCCACGTCCAGAGCGACGGACGCCCGAGGCGGGCCTGCGGAATCTGGCCGATATCATCGCCTTCCACGAAGCCGAGGGCAGACTTCCCGTCACCCACGGCAAATCAGCAAGGGAGCGGGCCCTGGGTGCCTGGTTGGTGCACCGACGGCTGCAAGCGGCACAAGGCACCCTCGCCTCCATCTACCGTGAGGCCCCTGGCGGTCATCCCCGGGTGGGATAAGCCCTCAACACGACAGGCCGACGACGAGGCACGCTGGCAGCAGCGGCTGGAGGAACTGCAAAACCTCCGGGCCGTCGGCGACGACTGGCCGAGACATCAGAAAACGGACGACAAGCACGAACGCACGCTGGGTGTGTGGCTGCACGGGCAGCGGATCGACTACCGTGCCGGCAGGGTGGACCCCGGTCAAGGAGAAGAAGGTGAATGTGGCCCTACCAGGGTGGCGGGACGGCCGCGGCAACAGGGGCGGTCGCCGCCAAGCCAGCTCAAAACCCTCGAACCCTAGTTCCGATCAGTTCTAAACCGGCAACCGGTTCTGCACGCTCGTACTGTCTACTCAACCCACGATCTGCCGATTGGCCATCGCCAAGTGCTCCTTCCGCGTGCCGACCGTTGGACCTCCAACGCCTTCTCATAGAAAGCAAGTCTCGTGGCAAAACGAGCGAGATTGTTCTGAGTCAGTGCAAAGTTCAATGCCAGAACGAGACCTATACCAGTCACTCCCCCGCCGATAGCTAGCGGATGGATAGGTAAAGCGACGATCTGATAGAAACCCGAAACGATCAGTGGATAGGCGACTAGGGCCGCACCAATATAGATGGCAACTAAAGCACCAAAGCTCCCTCCGCCAAGATGTGCGGCATCTCGGCGGAGCTGTCGCAGTTCTTCAAACTGGAGCTCGGGGTCAAGTTCGAGAAAGGCGGCCACTTCCGAGGGACAAACATGAGGATCGAGACGGAAAAATCGTCCCAGGCGATCGCTCCCCGTTGTTGGACCTTGTCTAGGTTTATATGAATGCATGGAGGAAGCCTATTGGCACGAAATTTCTAAAATGGACCAACACTGCAATAAGACAGTTAAAGTAGTCGTCGTTTTAGACAGACCCTCAGACCAAGTAGGTCCAACAGCCTGCCTAGAAATGTCGGTAGCAACTAGTACGTTACTGACATGAGTACATGGCCCAGAGATAACTACACCGGCCGCGGCGGCGGTCTTTCAACCAGCTCCGGAGGGGGGCTCTCCACGAGTTCCGGTGGGGGAGCGTCAACTAGCTCTGGCGGTGGCCTATCAACCAGCTCCGGAGGAGGCCTATCAACGAGCTCCGGAGGAGGGCTTTCCACAAGTTCCGGTGGGGGCATGTCAACAAGCTCCGGAGGAGGTCTGTCAACCAGCTCCGGAGGAGGTTTGTCTACGAGCCGAGAAGGAGGCTTATCAACGAGCCCTGGCGGCGGCCTTTATACAGGGCGTTGCGACGAGCCATATCGAAGCAATTGGCCGCCCGCGCCACAACTATTTGCCTTCCTGAGAAGTTCAGGCAGGGGACACATTGCCGACCTCCTCGAGAGATCAGGTTGGAAGTGAGATTTCCCTTCGTATGATCACCCCCAAGCAGTGCCGCGAACGAGAAGGGGCCTGATGGTGACAGCCAGACAGCGTCCTTGAGTAGCGGAACTGCGAGCCTCTGGAGATTGCATGCCGCGTATGTCCGTAAATGTCCGTGAGTTGAAACGGAAGTCGTTGTCGTCGCTTCGTACTGCCGTCGCAGCCTTTAACTCGCTAGACAATGACGGGCGTACTACGGCCGTTTTGCTCAACCTCCAGCACGCGTTTGAAATGCTGCTAAAGGCTTCGCTAGACTCCGCCAAAGTTACGGTATTCGACAAGCGCTCAGAAAAATCCATTTCATTTGAAGCGGCGATCAGGAAATGCCAAGAGACGCCAGGGATTAAAGTGTCCGACGGAGACGCCGGCACAATGCGGGTTATCGATGCTTGGCGGGACGCTGAACAGCATTGGTATGCAACGGTGGACGAGGGGCTGTTGTATCTGCACGTCCGCGCCTCCATCACCCTTTACGACGAACTGCTGTACAAGGTGTTCGGTGAACGGCTCGGCGACCATCTACCAGCCCGAGTGCTTCCCATTAGCGCGGAGCCTCCCCAAGACTTTCAGCTCCTGGTTGACCGTGAGTACGCTCGCATTGCTGAGCTGCTGCATCCGAATCGGCGGGGACGAGCGGAGGCACATTCTCGTATTAGAGCGCTACTGGCAATGGAGTCCCATACAGATCCGGATGCAGCCGAGATTCGGGAGGCTGACGTCCGCCGTGTTGAACGAGGGGTACGGTCAGGTAAGTCACGTTCTCAAGTTTTCCCGAAGCTCAGCACAGTAGGATCAAATGTCTCCGGGGAGGGCCTCACCGTTGAAGTAAAGCTCGTCAAGACCGGTGGTCTGCCTATGACCTATGTTGCCGCCGACAGTGATGTGGAACCCTCGGCTATCCGAACAGTTGATCTGGAGAAGAAGTTTTACATGGGGCCCTACGATCTGGCGGACAAATCCGGGATCGATCGGACGCGAGCCACAGCCGTTCGGCGCCACTTCAACTTGGACAGCAATGACGATGTGCATTCGCATCGCTTTGTTTTCGGTTCCACCAATCACATGCGCTATTCGGACAACGCCCTCAGGAAGATGAGGGAAGCCAAAGAATCTTTGGATCTAAGCGAGCTCTGGAATGCTCATCGCACTCCTCCCAAGAGTAAGAAGCCTCCACCCTGCACGCAGCCTGGCTGCTTGGCGCCCTGAAAGCGCCGCTGCCCTCATTCGAGGAAGCGTGCGTTTGCCGTGCGCTACGGAAGGAGAAGCAACCGGCTCACAATCCGAACGCGCTGCCGTTTGGCGCGGGCGTCTGTTCATATTGAAGGAAGTCTTTCGGTTTTAGCGTCGGGTTCAATGCAAACATCGTCTGCCTGCACAGGCTCTCGATCGCCGCCGTATCCGAGGGTTCGAAGAACGGAACCCTTTCTCCAAAATGCTGATGCATCTTATTTGGCAGCGGATAGCCCTCGCTGTCGTAAAGGCGTGAACCATCAGCCCAGGTGCTGTAGCCCGGATGGGCCCCAGTATCCGGCGTTTCAGCGGTAATGACGTCTGGCTCCAAAGACAGGACCATTGCACTTCTGCATCGATGAGAAACACCAGACGGATAGTCCGGATCGCGCTCAAGATGGCCCAAGGGCTTGACGCGGTACAGAGCGGCAGGACCATGGTTCATGAGCCGATGGCCGTGTTTGCCGGCCCATGCTGAGGGCTTCGGCGGCGTCTCCGCGGTTATCGACGGTCTTCCCGTCGATGCTGGCTTTGAAAGCATCTGCGCTGGTGTCCACGGTCCGGGCCGCGGCTGCCTGGATCAGGGGTAGGTCGGCGGTTGCTGCGTCGGCTGCTGATTGTTCGCCGCGTTTGGTATGGGCTACAGCGAACATGTTGCGGTTGTAGGCCCGGTCCAGGCGGCTGAGGCAGGCCAGTTCCTGGTCCGCGACGGCCTTTTCCAGTACCAGCGGGTTGCCGCTGGTGATGGCTTTGGCCTAGGCGAAGTTCAGGGTGTTGTCCCCGATGTCTTCGATTTCCCGGACGTCGAGGCGGCCGCGCATGATCTGGTTGATGAATCTGGACTTCTGTTCCGGTCCTTGCCACATGAAGGAATCGAAGGACTCCTTCGTGACGACCTGGGAGATGCGGACCTCAGAATTCTGGTTGCCCTGGCGCAGGATGCGGCCGGGGCGTTGCTCGACGTCCGAGGGCCGCCATGGGGCGTCCATGTCCGCCAGGTGCACGGCCCGCTTTTGGATGTTCGTGCCGACACCCAGCTTTGAGGTCGATCCCATCAGGACGGCGACCTGACCGGAACGGCCGGCGGCAAAGAGCCGTCCCTTCTCGTTTTCATTCTTAGCTTCGTGGAAGAACCGGACCATGTGCTCGGGTACGCCGCGGCGGCGGAGTTGGTCTTTGACTTCGCCGTAGACGTTCCACCGGTCAGACGGTGTGCCGAAGTCGCAGAAGACCAGCTGCAGGGCCCCGGGGACCGGGTCCGGGTACGCCGGTTTTCGGGTGGGTGTAGATGCGATCTTTGTGTACTTCGTAGACGCTGGCCAGTAGGTCTTTGGTGGCGCTGATCTTGGTGGACCCATGTTGGAACAGCGTGGGTCCACGAGCCGCGTGTCCAGGGCTGCCTTGCGGCCGTCTGAGGAGACTTCGAGCATGTTGTCTTCCTCGGAGTCCACGAGGCGTTGCTGGATGGCGACCACGCGCTTGCCGATGTCCTGGATGTATTCGCGCAGTTCGGGGCTAGGCTCCACAGCCCCGCATGTTCGGCTTGCGCACCCCTCCCCGTCCCGTAGTGCGAGGCCGGGACGGGCAGTTTCAGGTCCTCGGCGATTTTGACGTCCGCGACGGTGCGGAACGTCTTCAGCAGCTCGGGCACGTTCTGGAACTTGGCAACCGGCTCTTGAGTTGAACCGGTCCCGCCGACGGAGAGTTCCATTTTCTCAATGACCTTGGCCGAACGTGACGGCCCAGGTGTTGAAGCCCTGGATCCCGGTGCCCCGCAGCAGGCCCGGGCCCAGAAAGCGCTGCATGACGCACATCCATGATGGACTTGGCAATCGGCGTTGCCGCGGCTGAGGTGATCACGCGCTGGCTTTCGCGGTCGCCCAGGAACCGACCTTCATATGAAGGCTCGGAGCTCTGGGAGCTTTGGAGGTCGATTTGCGTCCGCGTCCGAAGGCCACTCCGACATCTGTTCATGCCAAGGGTCTGCACCAAAACCTGGCTGATCTAGGCTGATCTATGCAAAATTGCTAAGTTCATCAGACAACGAAAGAACCCCGCCCTTCCCTTGTAAAGACTGGGAGGCGGGGTTCTAGCTGGTGGCTCCGACCGGCGTCGATCCGGTGACCTTTCGATTTTCAGACGAAAGTTCTGCTTCGAGCCGCTGCTAGCAGCCCTACCAACGGGGAGCAGGAAGTCGAGCACCTAGGACCATCTTCTCCCAGTTGCCGCTCCAGGCGATCAAGGGGCCATCACCCGACCCGATCGAAGGATTAGGCTGCGGGAGGACGGTGAGGGCCGTACACGGCCGCTGAGGGCCTCACTATAGCCATACCAGCCCAGGTCCGTGCCAGGAGCAGCCATTTAACAGCCACTCCACAGAGAATATGGTGGTTTTCGGGAGAATCTAAGAGACGCTCCATGTAGATGAGTCGTCATCCAAAACAAAAAGGCCCCCGGAATCTCGGGGATTCCGGGGGCTTAGCCTGTAGCGGTGGGGAGGCTCGATCTCCCGACCTCACGATTATGAGTCGTGCGCTCTAACCAACTGAGCTACACCGCCACGAATGAGAAAAACCTGCACCAAGCCGGTCAAAACCGCCTTGACACAGGCCCTCATCCAGAGCCCCCCACCGGAATCGATCCGGTGACCTCGTTCTTACCAAGAACGCGCTCTACCACTGAGCTAGGGGGGCAACGAGTAAATACTCTACCGGAAGATTTCGCCACCAACAAATCGGCGGCCAGACGCCACCAGATGCACCAAAAAGCGCGTAAATCCGGGCCTGAAAGGCTCGCCAGGGAGCCAATGCCATGCCGCCGGGGCCTGCCCGCGAAACCGGTGTGACGAAGCGAACAGGCGGGGTCCGCCGTCGTGCGTTAAATGCCGATGGGCCGGCTCGAAAGCCGGCCCATCGTCGGTAAATGTCAGACTAGCTGACGCTTACCATTTGCCCTTGCGGTTGAAGTCGCGCTGTCCGCCTTCATTGCCGTGGCGGGGCTTGCGTGAGCCGTCGCCGTGGCCGCCGAAGCGGGAGTCGCTGGCCTGGCCGCGGGTGGAGCCGGTGTCGGCACCAACGGAACGCTCGCTGTAGGAACGGCCACCACGGTCAGCGGAGGACCGCTCGCCGTCGCTCTTGCGGAATTCCTTCTTGAACCCGCCGTTGCCCTTGAAGTTGCCTCCACGGTCGCCGCCACCGGAGTAACCGCCGCGGTCGCCGCCACGGTTGCCCTGGTAGCCGCCACGCTCGCCCCCGCCGGACGGCTTGCGGCCGTTGTCCAGCTCGAGGTGGATCAGCTCGCCGCCGATCCGGGTGCGGGACAGGGCGCGAAGCTGCTCGGGGCTGAGGTCGGCCGGGAGCTCCACGAGGGAGTGGTCAGAGCGGATGTCAATGCCGCCGATCTGGGCCGAGGAGATGCCGCCCTCGTTGGCAATGGCGCCCACGATCGAGCCCGGCATAACGCGCTGGCGGCGTCCGACGGCGATCCGGTAGGTGGCGTTGCCCTCGGTGAGCGTGCGGGTCGGGCCACGGGAGCCGAAGCCGTCCTTGGCACGTTCGCGCTTCTGGAACTCGGGAGCTGCAGGCAGTTCCTTGACCAGCAGCGGCTGCCCGCCCTGTGCCATGACGGCCAGTGCAGCAGCGATCTCCGACGCCGGAACGTTGTGCTCTTCCTCGTAGGAGGAGATGAGGTCGCGGAACGGGGCCACGTCCTCGGACGCGAGGGTCTCGGTGATGCGCTCGGCGAACTTGCCAAGGCGAAGGGTGTTCACGGTCTCCGCGGTGGGCAAGTGCATCTGCTCCACCGGCTGGCGCGTGGCCTTCTCGATGGAACGCAGCAGGTACTTCTCCCGCGGCGTCATGAACAGGATGGCATCGCCGGAACGGCCTGCACGACCGGTGCGGCCGATACGGTGGACGTAGGACTCGGTGTCGTGCGGGATGTCGTAGTTGACCACGTGGCTGATGCGCTCCACGTCAAGGCCACGGGCTGCGACGTCCGTTGCCACGAGGATGTCGATGCGGCCTTCCTTCAGGGCGTCGACGGTGCGTTCGCGCTGCTGCTGCGGGATGTCGCCGTTGATGGCGGCAGCCTGGAAGCCGCGGGACTTCAGCTTGTCAGCCAGGTCCTCGGTAGCCATCTTGGTGCGCACGAAGGCGATGACGCCGTCGAACTCTTCAACCTCAAGGATGCGGGTCAGGGCGTCGAGCTTGTGCGGGCCCATGACCTGCAGGTACCGCTGGCGGGTGTTGGCGCCGGTGGTGGTCTTGGACTTCACCGAGATCTCGGCCGGGTTGTTCAGGTACTGCTTGGACATGCGGCGGATCTGGCTCGGCATGGTGGCGGAGAACAGTGCAACCTGGCGGTCCGAAGGGGTCTGCTGGAAGATCTGCTCCACGTCTTCGGCGAAGCCCATGCGCAGCATTTCGTCGGCCTCGTCCAGCACAAGGTACTGGAGTTCGGACAGGTCCAGGGAACCCTTGGAGATGTGGTCGATCACGCGGCCGGGAGTACCGACAACCACCTGGGCACCGCGGCGCAGGCCGGCGAGCTGGGGGCCGTAGGCGGAGCCGCCGTAGACGGGGAGGACGGTGAAGTCGTCGATGTGCTTGGCGTACGAGGTGAAGGCCTCGGCAACCTGGAGCGCCAGCTCACGGGTGGGGGCCAGGACCAGGGCCTGGGTCTTGCGGGAGGGGCCATTGAGGTCGTGGAGTTCGGCCAGGCGGGACAGTGCCGGTACTGCGAATGCTGCAGTCTTACCGGTGCCCGTCTGGGCCAGGCCCACGACGTCGCGGCCTTCAAGCAGCAGCGGGATGGTGGCTGCCTGAATGGGGGAAGGCTTTTCGTAGCCGACATCCTGCAGGGCGGCCAGGACGCGGCCGTCGATGCCGAGATCGGCGAACTTGATGCCCTCTTCTTCCTCGTCCTCAGCCTTGGCGGCGGGCGCGGCGGGCGCTTCCTCGACCTGGGCTGCGGCGGGTGCTTCGACAGGCGCTTCGGCGGCGGGCGCCTCTGCGGCAGGCTCAGCGGCGGTTTCGACGGCGGGCTCGGCTGCGGGAACAGCGGGCTCGGTGAATTCGATGGTGGCGGTTTCGGCGGTCACGGCTTCTGCAGTGACGTCGTTCTGATTTTCGGGCATAGGGAAATTTCCTCATCCATAGGGGGCCAGGCGGCACTACCCGAGGTGAGCGGAGCCGCAGTACATGTGCCGTGGATGCCGGGCATTCGTTGACCGGCCGGTCACGTAGAAGTCCGGCGCTTTCGCAATCCCGTGGCAGGACTTCCCGCTGCATCTCTTGGCTGCTATCCCAGCAGTCTGTACAGCGTTTTCTTTAGCCGGCTCTCCCTATGAAAATGCCCGCTTCACATTCGCGGGCCCCAACACTTGCCAGTCCTGCCTCAAAAATTGGGCAGGAATAAGGGATTTCCGGAGTGGGGGATGTTTCAAGTGTAAGGCACAGATCCGCCCAGGACTAAATTAATGCCCGACGGCGGCGGTGAGCTTGCGCACATTGCCGCCGGTTTGGGCTGGGCTACCGGCCCAGCCGCCGCAGCAGCAGCTCGAATTTGTCGTGGTATTCGGGCTGGAGGCGGATCTCGCCGTCGGCGTCTGCGTCCCGCAGGGCCTCCATAACCTCAAGGTCCGGATCGCTGAACCAACGACCGATAGTGATGCCATGCTTCGGGACGTACAGACGGTGGATGTGGTCACCGGCCCGAATGGTGCCGGTCCGGATGACCCGCAAGTACGTGCCCACGCGGCCGGCGTCGGTGAAGCGCTTCACCCACTGTGGCTCCCCCATCCGGCGCTGGAACGCGGCGCAGGGGACCCTGGGCGAGGTGACCTCCAGCTCGACGTCCAGCCCAATTTTCCAACGTTCCCCAATGATTGCCCCGGTGGTTTCGATGCCGGAAACCCGGAGGTTCTCGCCGAACACCCCCGGCGGCAGGTCCCTCTGGAGCTCGTTAGCCCAGTAGTCAGCGTCCGACTGGGAGTAGGCGTAGACGGCCTGGTCTTCGCCGCCGTGGTGGATCCGGCTTGCCTGAACGTCACCGTGAATGCCCAGCTTGTGGACCTTGACAGGACCTTCCACCGGCCGCTTGTCTATGGCCGTGACTCCCACGCTGCCTTCATCGGGAAGGAGCTGGTGGACACGGCAGACTGCGAGCACTGATGCGGTTTCCATGGCTCCAGTGTAGGGTTCCCGGCACGCTGGCGCCGTTGGAACCGGCGATGGGCAGTTCTGTCCCGTTTCCTGCTCGCAGCCGGAGCGGGCAGAGACTACGCTGAATTCAGGTTTGAGATTCCGGCGCACAGGTGCGCCCACATTCAACATGGACTACCGAGGGGGGACGCCGTGGACCCGAATAAGGATCCGGAGCACGATCCACAGCAGGACCTGCCCGGCAACGGTTCGCAGGGCAGCACTGACACCGGCGGTACTGACAAGGGCAGCACTGACACGGGCGGCACCAACGCGGGCGGCAGCCACGCCGTCGGCGGTTCAACGCCGGCAGGCGCGCCAAAACCCCCGCCATGGCAGGTCCCCAAGCCCGAACTGCGTCCTGATCTCCTGAATGAACCCACCCCGATGGTGGACCCCTTCGCCAGGGACCGCGAGCGCCAGGAGCACGAGGCCGCGGCGCGCAAAAAGCGTTCCCAGCGGCGCACCGTGGTGGTGGGCCTGGGGGTCACTGCCCTCCTCGCCGGGACAATCACCGCCGTCGTAGCCAGCAACCAGGACGAACCGGAGTACGCGCAGGTCTGTTTCAACGACGAAACCGGCGAGCGCGTGGAGGACACCCAGTGCAACAGCTCTGCCGGACGCGGTGGCGGGCTCTATGCGTGGTACTTCTACTCCCGCGGCGCGAGCGTACCGGGTGTAGGGCAGAACCGTTCCTCGTACCCGAGCTACACCAGCACCATCCCCAGCGGTGCGAAAGCGTCCACGGGGTACAGCACCAAGGGTGGCACCGTCAGCAGGGGCGGCTTCGGCAGCAGCTCCAAGGGCGGAAGCACGGGGGGCTAGGCGTGAAGCGGTTGTTATCGGAGCCCAGGCCCGACTGGAAGCGGAAGATCGAAGAGCAGGGCCTGGTCTTCTCCACCACCACCATGCCCGACGGCCGGAAAATCGAATATTGGCATGAAGCCGCCTACTACGAATTCACCATGGACGAGGTGGAGGCCCTGGAGGTCACGGCCGAGGACATGCACAAGATGTGCCTGGAGGCTGCAAAGTTCCTGGCGACGGGCGCCATGGGCAACATCGGCATCGGTCCGCAGGCCTTGGAGCTCGCCGCTGAGTCGCTGCAGGCCGGGGACATGGACGTCTACGGCCGCTTCGACTTCATCTACGACGGCCAGGGCGGACCGGCCAAGATGCTGGAGTACAACGCCGACACCCCCACGGGCCTGATCGAGGCTGCCGTGGCGCAGTGGTTCTGGCTGCAGGATGTGTTCCCCGAGAAGGACCAGTGGAACGGGATTCACGAGGCACTGATCCGGCAGTGGAAGAAAATGCAGTACCGCACCGGGATGAGCACGCTCCACATCGCCCATTCAGAGGCCGAGGAATCCGGCGAGGACTGGATGACGGCCGCCTACATGCGGGACGTGGCCAGCCAGGCAGGCTGGACCACCATCGGAATCAACATGTCCGACATCGGCTGGGATCCCAACCTGAACCGTTTTGTGGACCTGGACAATTTCATGATCAGCACCATGTTCAAGCTCTACCCGTGGGAATTGATGATGAAGGAGCCGTTTGGGCACCGCCTGCTGCAGCGTGCGCACAACCCGCGCTGGGTTGAGCCGGCATGGAAGATGCTGCTCTCCAACAAGGCGCTGCTCGCCGCGCTCTGGCATTTGTACCCGGACCACCCCAACCTCCTGCCCGCCTACCTCAACGAGCCGGGGCCGTTGAAGGAATGGGTGGCCAAGCCGCTTCACGGGCGCGAAGGCGACAACATCAGGATCCATGCCCAGGGCATCAACCTGGAGCAGCCGGGCGGATATGGCCGCGAGGGCTGGTGCTACCAGCAGTTCCATCCACTGCCGGACTTCGACGGCAACCACCCCGTCCTGGGCCTCTGGGTGGTGGACGGCGAGTCCGTAGGGTGCGGGATCCGGGAATCGGATGGCCCCATCACCGATTACTTCTGCCGTTTTGTACCCAACACCATTGATGCCCCGGCTCCGCTTTCCGCGGCAGCCCAAAACAACAAGGCAGGTATCGCCCTATGAGCCCCCTGGCATTTCAGAGCCCGGTGACACCATGAGTACAGAAATAACGACGGCGGGCGGCGGCTCCGGCGGACCGTCCGGCGGTGCCGTTCCCGCCAAAGGCCTTCGGGCGGGCATCCTGGACCTTGGCGACTCGGTCATGCTTGGCCTCGCCTCCACGGCACCGGTGTATTCGCTGGCCGCAACGCTGGGCCTGATCGTGGCCGTCAACGGAAACTACACCCCACTGATCCTGCTCCTTGGCTTCATCCCCGTCCTGTTCATCGCCTATGCCTTCCGCGAATTGAACAGCGCCATGCCGGACTGCGGCACCACGTTCACCTGGTCCCGCCGGGCCTTTGGTCCTTGGGCGGGGTGGCTGGGTGGGTGGGGCGTTGCGCTGGCGGGCGTCGTGGTCCTGGCTAACCTGGCCCAGGTGGCCGGCCAGTACGTGTGGCTGCTCATCGGGGACGGCTCGCTGGCGGAAAACGATCTCGTGGTCACGGCTACGGGCGTGCTGTTCATTCTTTTCATGACCCTTGTGAACTACCGGGGCATCCGGCTGGGCGAGCACGTCCAGCGTGTCCTGACCTACGTGCAATATGTCTCGCTGGGCATCTTTGCGCTGGCGATCATCATCAGGATCGCGGGCGGCGCCCCCGAAGGCCAGGCGTTCGACATCGAGTGGTTCAATCCGGCCGGGGCTTTCGCCGATCCTGGCGCGGTGGTGCATGGCGCCCTCCTCGCCTTGTTCATCTACTGGGGCTGGGACACCTGCCTCGCCGTAAATGAGGAAACCGAAAACCCGTCCACCACGCCCGGACGCGGCGCCGTCATTTCGGCCTTTGTCCTGGTGGCCATCTATGTCTCGATGGCGCTGCTGGTGATGATGTACGCCACGGTGGGCACCGAGGGCATCGGGCTCGGCAACGAAGCGAACCAGGACGACGTCTTCCTCGCTATGAAAGACGTGGTCCTTGGTCCCTGGGGCTGGCTGATTGTGGTGGCCGTCCTGGCTTCTGTGCTGTCCTCCACCCAGACCACCATCCTGCCAACGGCCCGCGGCACCCTGTCCATGGGCGTGCATGGTGCACTGCCGCCGAAGTTTGGCGAAGTCCACCCGCGCAACCAGACTCCGGGGTTCTCCACCCAGGTGATGGGCGCCGCGGCCGTGGTGTACTACGTGGCCATGAGCTTCCTCAGCGAGAACCTGCTCTCCGATTCCATCAGTTCCATCAGCCTGTTCATCGCGTTCTACTATGCGCTTACCGGCTACGCGTGCTTCTGGTACTTCCGCGGAACGCTCCGCGGATCCGCCCGCAACCTCTGGTTCCGGGGCATCCTTCCCCTCATTGGGGCATTGATGCTCACGGCCGCCTTCTTCATTTCCGCCGTCCAGATGTGGGACCCGGCTTACGGCGACACCGAGATTCTAGGTGTGGGAGGGGCTTTCGTCAGCGGCGTTGTGCTCCTCGCCCTCGGCGTTGTGCTGGCCGTCGTCTGCCGGTTCCTGCCATCAACGCGCGGATACTTCATGGGCAAGCCCGCCCCTGCAGCCACCACTTCGAATCCGGCCTAGGGACCTGCGATGACCGAAGCCCCAGGTGTCCCCGACGAATTCCCGGAAGTTCCCGCCCCAACCGATCCCTCGGACGTCCTCGCTCTTGACTCGCTCCTGAGCGCGGAGGAACTGCAGGTCCGCCAGAGAATCCGCGACTTCACCGACCAGCGGATCAAACCAGACATCGCCCGCTGGTATGACAGCGCCGTTTTTCCGCTGGAGCTCGCTCCCGAACTCGGCGAGCTGGGCGTCCTGGGCATGCATCTGGAGGGCTATGGCTGCCCTGGACGGTCCGCCGTCGAATACGGCCTGGCCGCGATGGAGTTGGAGGCCGGGGACTCCGGGATCCGCACGTTTGTGTCGGTCCAGGGGTCCCTGGCGATGACGGCCATCCACAGGTGGGGTTCCGAGGACCAAAAACAGGAATGGCTCCCCCGGATGGCTGCCGGGGAGATAATCGGCTGCTTCGCCTTGACCGAACCCACCGCCGGCTCGGACCCTTCCTCTATGACCACGTTTGCCCGGCGCGACGGTTCCGGGGACGGGGCGGGCTGGGTGCTGGACGGCGCGAAGCGGTGGATTGGCCTGGCGTCGGTGGCCGGAGTGATGGTGGTGTGGGCCATGACGGACGACGGCGTCCACGGTTTCCTGGTGCCGGCGGGAACACCGGGGGTCAGCGCCATCCCGATCACGCAGAAGCTGTCCATGCGCGCCTCCATCCAGTGCGATGTGGTGTTCGACGACGTCAGGCTGGGTCCGGAGGCACTGCTCCCCGCTGCCCGGGGCCTGCGCGGACCGTTCACCTGTTTGAACGAGGCCCGGTACGGCATCGCCTGGGGCGCCATGGGCGCCGCCCGTGATTCCTATCAGGCTGCCCTGGCGTATTCGCAGGCGCGGCTCCAGTTCGGCAAGCCGCTGGCCGCGTACCAGCTAACGCAGGAGAAGCTGGTGAACATGCTGGTGGAGATCCAGAAGGGCACCCTGTTGGCCCTGCATCTTGGCCGGCTGAAGGACTCCGGGACCCTGAAACCGGAGCAGATTTCGCTGGGCAAGCTGAACAACGTCCGGGAAGCCCTGGCGATCGCCCGGGAAGCCCGCTCCATCCTGGGTGGCAACGGCATCACGCTGGACTATTCGCCGCTGCGCCATGCCGCCAATCTGGAGTCGGTCCGCACGTACGAGGGCACCGACGAGGTCCACACGCTCATCGTGGGCCAGCACATCACCGGCTTCGGCGCGTTCCGTTAAGCCCTCCCCACCCAACTAGGTAGCAGCAGATGCTGTTTTGAGCCCTCAAAACGACATCTGCTGCTACCTAGTTGGGAGGGGCCGGGCACCAAACGCCGGCAGGGCACCTACGCGGAGAAGCCGCCGTCGGACTTGATCAACTGGCCCGAGACCCAGCGGCCTGCCGGGGACAGCAGGAAGGCCACGGTGCCAGCGACGTCGGCCGGGGTGCCGAGGCGTCCGCCCGGCTGCTGGCGCGTCCCCATTTCCCTGATCTCGTCATTCATCCACCCGGTGTCAATGGGTCCGGGATTCAGGACGTTCGCCGAAATGCCCAGCGGCCCGAACTCCCGGGCCGCGGCGATCACGATCCGGTCCAGGGCGCCCTTCGAAGCGCCATAAGGCAGGTTGAAGGCCGTGTGGTCGCTGGTCAGCGCCACAATCGCGCCGCCGTCATCGGTAACCTGCCGGGCGAACGCGGCGATGAGCTGCCAATTGGCCCGGGTATTGACCGCGAAGTGGCGCTCGAATGCCTCCAGAGTGGTGTCCAGGATGCCGGAATCGACGGACTCGGCATGGCTCAGGACCATGGCCTGCAGCGGTCCGGCGAGCTGGTTGGCTTCGGCCATGAGCCGGTCCGGAGCGGCGGGATCCTGCAGGTCGGCCGGCACTGTGTGGACGCGGGCGCCGATCGCTTCCAGCTCGGCGGTGAGGCGCACGACGTCGTCGGGCTGGCTTCCCCACGGCATCCGGGCATCGTAGTCGTGCCAGTAGCTCAGGACCAGGTCCCAGCCATCGGCTGCCAGTTGCCGGGCGATGCCGGCGCCGATGCTGGCAAGCCTGCCTGCCCCGGTGACCAGTGCTGCTTTCCTGGCAGTGGATTCACGGGGCATGGACTCAAAGGGAGTGGATTCCATCTGACCAGCCTAGTAGCGGACGGCCGCCGGGGGCGCTGCGGGGGCAGGTTCGGCCACAGGCTCAGCGAGTGCTTCCAGCAAAGCCACGGCCGGAACTTGCGCCTGCGGCTCGGCGTGGGCCAGGGCGCCGAGGCGGAGGACCGCCAGCCAGCACAGCAGGACCGCTCCCGCGCAGAACACTCCGGTGCTGGAGGCCATGATCCACGGCCCCGGCGTCTGGATGTCAAGGTTCTCGGCGCCGAACGCCATCCCGATGGATTTCGGCGAGAAGAAGAACACCAGGACCGAGAGCAGCAACACCGATGTCATGCCCGCGCGCAGGCGACGGTAGCGCTCCGGGGTTTCCCGCAGCGTCCAGGCAAATGCGGGGAGGACGGCAGCGACCCAAACCCAGTGGTGGGACCAGGAGACAGGACTGATCAGGAGCATGGCCAAAGCGGTGGCGGACATGGCCACTACGCGGGCGCCCTGATCGGACGCGAGCTTGATGACTGCGGCGGCCAAAGCCACCACCAGCAGGCTCAGGAGCATCCAGGGAACCGTGACCGCGGACGCCGGGACACCGAAGTGCAACAGCGCCCCCTTGATGGAGAGGTTGTCCACGTAGCCGGCCCCGCCGATCCGGGACGTGTCCGGCAGGATCTCCAGCCAGAACTGCAGGGTCTCGGCGGGGCGGAGGAGCCAGCCGAGGAGCACGGTGGCCCCGAAGCCGGCGCCCATGTTGGCCAGGCCGCGCCAGTCCTTGCGCACCAGGTAGTAGAGCCCGAACACCAGGGGCGTCAGCTTGATGCCGGCCGCCACTCCTACCAGGAACCCGCTTCCCGGCATGCTCCGGTTCCAGCGGTGGTTCCGGGACAGCAGGTCCGCGGCCATAAGGCCCATCAGCAAGATGTTGACTTGGCCGAATGCCAGCGTCTCCCGCCAGGGGCCGAGGGTCAGCATCGCCAGGAGGACGGCTGCAGCGATCCAGCGGCTGCGTGGGGTTTCGAAGGTCCGGCGCCAGTCCGCCTTGGCGTTCCAATAGCGCACGGCGAGCAGCGACAGCCACGCGGCCACAGCCACACCGGCAGTGTTGAAGAGTTGGAGGGCGACAGGCTCGGGGAGCCGCGCAAGGAGGCTGAAGACGAGTGCGGCGAACGGTGGGTAAGTGAAGGGCAGCCTGGGGCCTCCGACCCATTCAACATTCGGACCGTACAGGTCTGAGGCAGCCCAGCCGGCGTCGTTCAGGATCTTGCCACCATGCCAGTACACGCTGAAATCGAGGCCTTGTTTGTTCCACCCGGCCAGCAGGAACCAGGCCAGCACCGCGATGACGACGGCGGGCAGCCACAGCGTGGCTGTCCGCCACAACGCCGGTCCTCCACGTCGCGGGCCGGGGGCCACTGACGGTCTTGCCGGGTTGACTGCCGATAAATGCAGGTCGCGCTGTGCCATCCGTTGTCCCCCAAGGTCGCTCTAGCTGCGGGCGGCCGCGTTCCACCGTCAGTTGCATCGTTGGAACGGCGGCTGGCCGTAGCTACATACTACATATGCATAGGGATGATTCCCGGCATGTGTCGGGATGGTGTTCAGGCAGCAGCTACAGGTACGGGCTCCCGCGCAGCTGCGTCCTTGCGGATCGTGGCGCTGATGACAGCCGCGATGGTGCACATGGCCGCGGCCCCGAACCAGGCGTACGTGTACTGGCCGGTGGCATCGCGGATGGCTCCGGCGCCCAGCGCGGCAGCTGCGGCGCCCAATTGGTGGGCGGCGAAAACCCAGCCGAACACCACGCTGCCGTCCGAGCCGAAGGTCTTGCGGCAAATGGCTGCCGTGGGCGGCACAGTGGCCACCCAATCCAGGCCATAGATCACCACAAACACGATCATGCTGGGCTGGACTGTGGCACTGAGGAGCAGCGGCAGGACCAGCAGGCCGATGCCGCGGAACTGGTAGTAGACGGCCAGCAGGATCCGGGGATTGAACCGGTCGGTCAGCCAACCCGAGGCGATGGTGCCCACGATGTCGAAGATCCCGACGACGGCAAGCAGCCCGGCGGCCGTGGTTTCTGGCATGCCGTGGTCGTGGGCGGATGGGATGAAGTGGGTGCCGATCAGGCCGTTCGTGGTGGCGCCGCAGATCGCAAAGCCCGCCACGAGCGCCCAGAACGTCCGGACCCGGCTGGCCCGCTTCAGGACCTGGAGTGCCCGGACTGCGGCGTTGCTGCTCCCGCTCTCCGGCCCGGCCGGGGTCAGCGATCCAGCCGGGGACAGGGCTGCCGATCCCTCCTCAGGCACCGTTTCGCCGTAGGGCAGCACGCCGACGTCGGCCGGTGAGTTCTTGAGGAACTTCAGCACCAGGGGAACCACCGCCAGCGCACCGGCCGCTATGAGCAGTGAGGCCTGCCGCCAGCCCGGATCCTGGGCCAGCATGGCTATGAAGGGGAGGAAGACCAGCTGGCCCGCTGCGCTTCCGGCGGTGAGGATGCCGATCACCAGGCCGCGGCTTTTGGCGAACCAGGTGTTGGCAATGGTGGCGGCAAAGACCAGCGCCATGGACCCCGTGCCGAGGCCGATGAGCAGCCCCCAGGTGAGCAGGATCTGCCAGGACTGGTTGACCAGCACCGTGAGCGCACTGCCGGCGCCGATCAGCACCAGGGCCGTGGCCGTGACCGCACGGATTCCGAACCGCTCCATGAGGGCGGCGGCAAAGGGAGCAGTGAGGCCGAACAGCACCAGGTTGATGCTGACCGCTGCCGAGAGCACGGTCGTGGACCAGCCGAACTCCTGCTGCAGCGGCACCATCAGGACCCCCGGAGCAGCCCGGAATCCGGCGGCGCCGACGAGGGCCAGGAAGGCGACGGCGGCCACGATCCATGCCGGGTGCAGCCGGCGACGGCGGGCCGTTTCGGTGGTGCTCATGCGGCTGCCCCGTTCTGTGTGGTGGCCTGCCCGGCCGCCGTGGCCAGCCGCACGGGAGCCCCGGAGCGGGTGAGGCCGTGCCAGCTGGTGTTGGCGGCGGTGAGCCGCTCGCCGCACCCGGTACACGTATCCGCCGAACTGGTCCGCTGCCCGCAGCCGGCGTGGATCACGAACATATGGGCTTGCTCGGAGGGTGCGGGCAGGTGCTTTTCCGCCCACATCACCACCGCATTCAGGACGGGGAGCGCGTCTTCACCTTTGGCTGTCAGGACGTACTCCTGGCGCGTGCGCCCGCCGCCGTCGTACGCCCTTTTACTGAGCAGGCCGGCCTCCACCAGGCCCGACAGGCGCTTGGTGAGCACGGAATCGGCCACCGCCAGGCGGGACTTCATGGAATCGAAGCGCCCGTTGCCGAAGAAGACTTCGCGGAGCACCAAAATGGACCAGGGGTCGCCCAGGATGTCCAGGCCCCGGGCAATGCTGCAGTTGCGCGCGGACCAGTCAGATCGGAGTGCCATAGAGGGCACCCTAGCTAACTTTCTTGAAGAAAGCCAGGCTTCCGCCGTGGCGGGCTGTACGCCACCGCCCAGTACGCCAACAGCGCCACGCCGCAGAGAACGCCGAGGCTAGTGACGGCCAACTGCAACTGGGTCTGCGGATCCTTGCCCCATTCGTTGGCACCAGCCATCATGGCAAGGTACTTGGGCGTGAGGTAGAACGCGACAGCCGAAAAACCCACCACGATCCAGCCGTACAGCCGCATTTTCCCGCTGCGGGATGGCACACGGTGCATCGCGAAAGCCATGGACGGCAGCGCCACGGCCATCCAGACCCAGTGGTGGGACCAGGAGACGGGGCTGATCAGGAGCATCAGCACGGCGGTGGCGGAGACGGCCACGAAGTTCTCGTCGGCAGCCACGGCCCATTTGATCACCAGGGCCGCCAACACGGCGAGACCCAGCGAGAGCACCAGCCAGAGCATGCTGGTGGAGCCGGAGTCGGGCAGGCCAACGTGGAGCAGGAGCCCTTTGACGGAGAGGTTGTCCAGGTATGCCGGCCCGCCGATCCGGCCGGTGTCCGGCAAGATCTTGGTCCAGAACGTCAATGAGGCGTTGGGCAGCACCGCCCAAGCAAAGGCGATGGAGCCGAAGAACCCGGCCGCCATCCAGCCGAGGGCCTTGAAGTCGCGCCGCACCAGGAAGTACAGGCCGAACGCCAAGGGCGTGAGTTTGATGCCGGCCGCGATGCCGATCAACAGCCCGGCGGGCCACCTCAGCTCCCCCGCCCGGTCTTTCCCGTACAGCGCGAAATCGGCGAGGATCAGCCCCATCAGGATGATGTTGATCTGGCCGAAATCGAAAGTGTCCCGCCATGGTCCCAGCAGGAGGATGGCCGCGGTACCCGCCAAAGCAACCGAACGGAACCGCCAGTCGGCGAAGGACGTGCGCCAACTGCGGAGCCCGAAGTAGTGCCGCGCCAGCCAGGCGGCCACGACCCCGGCCCCCACCAGCGCTGTCGTGCTGAACACCAGGCTGCTGGTGCCCATGGGCAGGAGCGCGAGCCCGGCGAACAGCAGCGCCGCGAACGGCGGGTAGGTGAACGGGAGGCCGTCACGGGGTGCGTAGAGCTCCTGGGCGCCGGACTCACCGGTCTGCAGCACGCGGCTGCCGCCGTAGTAGTACACCTCGAAGTCGTTCATCAGCGGAATGTACGCGGAATACAGCACCACCAGGGCCAGGACGACGGCGGCAGCACCGCCCGCCGTCGCAATCCAGCCGCGGGTGGTGCGGGATGCCAGTGCCGGGGAAGTTGCGGTCACCGGATGAACGTGAAGGCGTGCTCGAGGTCCGCGATGAGGTCCTCAAGGTCTTCGATGCCGCAGGACAGCCGGATCAGGTTGACGGGAACGGCCAGTTCGGTGCCCTTGACCGAGGCGTGCGTCATTTCTGAGGGGTAGTTCATCAGCGATTCGATGCCGCCCAGCGACTCGGCGAGGGTGAACACGGACGTGTTTTCCGCGACGGTGCGGGCCGCCGCCTCACCGCCCTTGAACTGCACGGACACCATGCCGCCGAACTTCTTCATCTGCTTCCTGGCCAGTTCGTGGCCGGGGTGCGAGGGCAGGCCCGGGTACAGGACGGCTTCCACCTCAGGGCGCTCCAGCAGCCATTCGGCCACGGCCTGGCCGTTGTCGCTGTGCCGGTCCATGCGCACGCCAAGCGTCTTCAGGCCACGGGTGGTGAGGAACGCATCCATCGGGCCGGACACCGCTCCTACGGCGAACTGGACAAAGCCGATCTTCTCCGCGAGTTCGGCGTCGTTGACCACAATGGCGCCGCCAACAACGTCAGAGTGGCCGCCGATGTACTTGGTGGTGGAGTGGACCACCACGTCCGCACCCAGGGCGAGCGGGGTCTGCAGGTAGGGGGACGCGAAGGTGTTGTCCACTACCAGGAGGGCACCGGCGTCGTGCGCCACCTTGGCGAGTGCCTCGATGTCCGTGATCTTCATCAACGGATTGGAGGGGGTTTCGACCCAGACGAAGCGGGTCTTGTTGGCCGCCACTGCTTTGCTGACCGAGTCCAGATCTGCCATGTCCACGGGCGTGTTGCCAATGCCCCAGTCGCCGAGCACGCCGCTGATGAGCCGGTACGTCCCGCCGTACGCGTCGTTGCCCAGCACAATGTGGTCCCCGGGCCGGGTCAAGGCGCGGATCAGGGAGTCCTCCGCCGCCAGGCCGGAACTGAAAGAGAACGCGTGGCTGCCGCCCTCGAGCGCGGCAAGCTGTTCCTGCAGGGCGTCGCGGGTGGGGTTCCCGCCGCGGCCGTACTCGTAGCCGTCGCGGAGCCCGCCGATGCCATCCTGCGCATAGGTGGAGCTGAAGTGCAGCGGAGGGACGACGGCGCCGGTGCGGGGCTCGAAGGCCTGGCCGGCGTGCACGGCGCGGGTGTTGAAGCCCTGGTTTTCAGAAACAGGCATGATGCTCCTTTGGAGTTAGTTGCTGAGGTACGCGAGGAGGTCGTGCCGGGTCAGGATGCCCACCGGCGCCCCGACGAACGTCACCATCACCGTGTCCACATCGGACAGCAGCGCGCGGGCCGCAGAGATGGTTTCCAGCGAGCCGATGATGGGAAGTTTCGGGCCCATGTGTTCGGAGATTTTGTCCGTCAGCTTTGCCTCGCCGCGGAACAGCTTGGAGGTCAGGGTCCGTTCGTCCACGGCGCCCAGGACTTCGCCCATCACCACGGGAGGCTCCTGGGAGAGGACCGGGATGTGGCTGACGCCGAACTCGTTCATGATGGTGATGACGTCGCGGACGGTCTCGTTCGGGTGGATGTGCACCAGGTCCGGAAGTTCACCGGTCTTGGACTTGATCACCTCGCCCACCGACGCTTCCTCGCCGCCGGAGAGGAAGCCGTAGGACCGCATCCACTGGTCGTTGAAGATCTTGGCGAGGTAGCCGCGGCCGGAGTCGGGCAGGATGACCACCACAACGGCGCTTTCCGGAAGGTCCCTGGCGGTCTTCAGCGCAGCCACCACGGCCATCCCTGACGAGCCGCCCACCAGCAGGCCTTCCTCACGGGCCAGCCTGCGCGTCATGGCGAAGGAGTCGGCGTCGCTCACGGCGATGACCTCATCCGGCACGGACTTGTCATAGTTCGCCGGCCACATGTCCTCACCCACGCCCTCAACGAAGTACGGCCGCCCTGTCCCGCCGGAGTAGACCGAACCTTCGGGGTCCGCCCCGATGATCCTGACCCGGCCGCCGTCGGACTCCGCGCGGTCCGCAGAGACCTCCTTGAGGTACCGTCCGGTGCCGGTGATGGTGCCGCCGGTGCCGGCGCCGATCACGCAGTGCGTGACCTTTCCGTCGGTGTCCTGCCAGATCTCCGGGCCGGTGGTCTCATAGTGGCTGCCGGGGGCCGCCGGGTTGGAGAACTGGTCCGGCTTGTAGGCGCCAGGGGTCTCCGCGACGATCCTGTCCGAGACGCTGTAATAGCTCTGCGGGCTGTCAGGGGCGACGGCGGTGGGGGTCACTACCACCTCGGCGCCGTAGGCCTGAAGGACGGCCCGTTTGTCCTCGCCCACCTTGTCCGGCACCACAAAAATGCACTTGTAGCCCTTTTGCTGGGCAACCAGGGCCAGGCCCACCCCTGTATTGCCGGACGTCGGTTCTACAATCGTCCCGCCGGGGAGCAGTTTACCTTCCCGCTCGGCCTCCTCGATCATCTTGGCCGCGATGCGGTCCTTGATGGATCCGCCGGGGTTCAGGTACTCCAGCTTGACCAGGACTGTGGCTTGGATGCCGTCAGTGACGTGGTTGAGCTTGATGAGGGGGGTCTTGCCGATGAGGTCCAGGATGGACTGGGCGTACTTCATAGGTACAAAGTTACCGTCTCCCGTGACGGGCCCTTGCTCCGCGGTCAGCTCCCTGCCGAGGAATCTGTCTGCCAAAGGCCCATGATGTTGCCTTCGGTGTCCTTGAAGTAGGCGTAATAACCCATTCCGGGAACGGCGTCCTTGGCCTGGATCACCGAACCACCGGCGGATTCGACCTGTGCCAGTGCGGCGTCAACGTCTTCCACATCGATGGTAAGGACGGGCGTCCTGAGGTTGTCCGTGCGAGGGAACAGGGCTCCGTTGATGGCCCCGGGCGCGCTTGGCATGCCTGTCTGTTCGTCCGACGGCGTGGTGATGGCGATGGTGTAATCCATCTCCTGCATGGGGGTCAGGTTCCAACCGAACGCGCTTTGGTAGAAGGTGTTGGCGCGTTCCTTGTCATCGGTCGGGATCTCGAAATGCACAACTCCAGCCATTGCATGCTCCTTTGGATGCCAGGGGAAGGCGCGGACGCTCCGCGCCACACGATGGAGTTTAGTCCCGGCATCAGTGGCCCGTAAGGGGGCTCCGGAACCGGCATTGTCAGCCAGCCGTGGGACGATGAAACCATGACCATCGCAGATGCCCCCGCCCGGCTGGCCGCCGCCGCGGACGCTTCCCTGCGGTGGCATCCGGACAGGCCATACAGCCTGCTGCAGACGCTCGGCATCCTCCTTCGCGGCACCGGGGATCCGTCGTTTTCCTCCCGGCCCGACGGGTTCTGGACGGCGTTTACGACGCCGGACGGCCCGGTCACGCTGCGTCTCACCACTGCGGCGGACGGCGCTGTCGATGCCTTGGCATGGGGGCCGGGTTCTGCGGCCGGACTCGCCGGGGTGCCCCGCCTCCTGGGCTCCGGGGATGACTGGTCGGCCTTTGACGAGCCTGCCTTCCATGCATCGCTCCCCCGGATGGTCCGCGAGGCCCGCCGTCGGAACCTTACTGTCCGGCTGCCCTCCACCGGCCGGATGATCGATGCCCTGGTGCCCACCATCCTTGAACAGAAGGTCACCGTCATAGAGGCCCGCCGCGGCTACCGGTACCTGATGTACCGCTTCGGGTCGGCGGCACCGGCTGCCGGAATGGCCGCGCCGGAAGGGCTTCGTGTCCAGCCCACCGCGGAACAGTGGCTGCGCATCCCGTCCTGGGAGTGGCACAAGGCCGGCGTTGGACCACAGCGTTCCGCAACCGTGATGCGTGCGCTGCGCTCCGCCGTCGCACTTGAACGGCTTGCAGCGCTACCGGCCACGGAAGCGGCGGCAAAGATGCAGGTCATACCCGGCATCGGGGTCTGGACCGCGGCCGAGGTGGTGCAGCGGACCCACGGCTGCCCGGACTCGATCGCCGTGGGCGACTACCACCTCGCCGCCTTCGTGGGCGCCGCGCTCACCGGCCGCCGGACCGATGATGCGGGCATGCTGGCGCTGCTTGAGCCGTGGAAGGGGCACCGCCAGCGGGTGGTGAGGATGATCGGGCTGAGCGGCTTCCGCAAACCCACGTTCGGGCCGCGGATGACCATCCAGGACCACCGCGGGCACTGAGCCTTTTTTCCGTGGACTCCCGCGGGCCCTTGGGTATAGCGTGGCGCCATGGAGCCCGCACCAGAGCCCTGGAATCCCGCATTCTCTGGAGTCACCCATGATCCACACTGACAAACTGACGAAGACTTTCACCGTCAAAAAGGAGACCGTGGAAGCCGTCAAGGGCGTCGACATCGATGTTGCGCCCGGCGAACTCGTCGCGTTCCTCGGCCCGAACGGCGCCGGCAAGTCCACTACCCTGCGGATGCTGACCACACTGCTGCGGCCCACGTCCGGGACGGCAACCGTGGCAGGGGTGGACGTCGCCGAGGACCCTGCCGGAGTGCGGTCCAGGATTGGTTACATCGGCCAGGGCAACGGCGGTGGCCACAGCTTCCGGGTGATCGACGAAATGGTGATGCAGGGCCGCTTCTACGGCATGAACACCACAGACGCCAACGCCCGGGCGCAGGAACTGCTGAAGTCCCTGGACCTCACCGACCTCGCCAAGCGCACGGTCATCAAGCTGTCCGGCGGCCAGCGGCGGCGGATGGACGTGGCGCTGGGCCTGATGCATTCGCCGAGGCTGCTCTTCCTGGACGAACCGTCCACCGGTATGGATCCGCAGAACCGGGCCAACCTGTGGGAGCACATCATGCGGATGCGCGCCGAACACGGCACCACCATCGTCCTGACCACGCACTACATGGACGAAGCCGATTTGATGTCCGAGCGCGTGATCGTGATCGACCACGGCCGGATCATCGCCGATGACACGGCGGCCCGGCTCAAGGCCAACCTCGCCGGTGACCTGCTGGCTGTGGAAGTGGCGGCGGAATCGGCTCCCGGAGTGCGGGGGTTGCTGGGCCGGGCCGCTGCGGGCGGGGAGGTCAATGAAAACACGTACGACGGCGTTGTCCGCTTCCGCCTCCGGCTCACCGAAGGCGCGCGGCTGGCGCCTGCGTTGCTGAAGGAGATGAACGACGCCGGCGCTCCCGCCCAGTCGCTGGAGCTGAAGCCGCCGACGCTGGATGACGTGTTCCTGGAACTGACCGGCCGCAACCTGCGGGAAGGAGCCAACCGCTGATGAGTGTGCAAACCACTCCGGAAGTCCTGAGGAAGCCCAGCCTCAGCCAGGTTCTGAGGGATACGAAGTACGTATTCTGGCGCGAGATGCTGCTGCCGCTGCGGGACCCGTTCTCGCTGATCTTTTCGCTGATCCAGCCGCTCGTGTTCCTGGGCCTTTTCGGCCCGCTGCTCGGCGCTGCCGTCGGCGCGCCGGCGTTCGGCGGGCAGTCCACCCTTCAGTGGTTCCTGCCCGGGGTGGTGGTGATGATTGCCCTGTTCGGCACATCCATGACCGGTTCGAACCTGCAGTACGAGCTCATGACAGGTTCGTACGAGCGGATCCTGGCAACACCGCTGTCCCGTTCCTCGCTGATGATCGGGCGTGCCCTGAAAGAGTGGGCGCCGCTGGTGGTGCAGGGGCTGCTCATCGCCCTGGTCTGCATTCCCTTCGGCTTCGTCTTCTACCCGCTGCATGTGCTGGCAGGACTGGTCATCCTGGGGATCTTCGGCATCGGGCTCGGCGCGCTCTCCTACGCCTTGGCGCTCGTGTCCCAGAACAAGGAGTGGATCTTCTGGGGCGTGCAGCAGACGTTGCTGTTCCCGCTGATGATCCTCTCCGGCATCATGCTGCCCATTGAGGCCGGACCGGGGTGGATGCAGACTGCGAGCCTGTTCAACCCGCTGACCTACCTGGTCAACGCTGAGCGGGAGCTGTTCGCCGGCAACGTCGGGACCGACACCCTCCTGGGCTTGCTCGCCGCATCGCTGACGGCCGCCGTCGGGCTGGTGGTTGGTGTCCGGGCCATCAACCGCAACATCAGCTGAGCGGGTGGTTCTGTCCGTCTTCTTCGGCCGATGCCTCGTTGCCGTTGCGCTGGAGGAAGGCGAGCACTGCTGCCACGCGGCGGTGCACGCCAGTTGCAGGAAGGCGCAGCTTGGTAAAGATCGAATTGACATGCTTCTCGACCGTGGAGGAGGACAGGTACAGCGACTGTTCGATGCCCGCGTTTGTCCTGCCTTGTGCCATCTCCCGCAGGACGTCCAGTTCCCGGGGCGACAGGTCCGAAAGCGGGTTGGCTGCACCGGCGCTGCGGCGGCGCACCAGCGTATCGACGATCTGCGGATCGATGACCGAACCACCAGCCCGTACTTCGCGGAGCGCGTGCACGAGGTCCTCCAGGTCGCCGATGCGGTCCTTGAGCAAGTAGCCGAGGCCTGCCGAACCGTCGGCGAACAGCGCGAGCGCGTAGCTCTGGTCGGCGTGCTGCGACAGGACCACCACGCCCGTCTCCGGGTGCGCGGCGCGTATGGCGCGGGCAGCCTCAATGCCCTCCATGTGATGGCCAGGCGGCATCCGGATGTCGGTGAGCACCGCATCAGGCGAGAACCGGCGCACAGCGTCGATCAGCTCCGTTGCGTTGCCCGTGCAGGCCACGACGTCTATTTCGCCGGAGTCCTCCAGCAAACGTCGCAGCCCCTCGCGGACGAGGTAGTTGTCCTCGGCGATGACCACCCGCAGCACATCCGCTTCATCCAACGTGGTGCTCCTCCCGCTCCACGGGGAGGTCAACCAGCACGGTGGTGCCCGACGGGTCGCGGCCCGAGACGTCCACCGTTCCCCGCAGCGCCGCCACGCGGTCACGGATATTGGCCAGGCCGCCGCGGGACCCGGGCGCGAGGGCGCCTATGCCGCAGCCGTTATCGGTGATCGCGATCCGCAGGTGCCCGTCCTTCCGGGCGAGGCCCACGGAGGCATGGCTCGCCTGCGCGTGCTTTGCGGTGTTGGCCAGCGCCTCCCGGACCACGTAGTACGCCGTCGTTTCCACTTCCTCAGGGAACCGCTCGGCACGGATGCCCTCGTCAGCGTCGACCGTCAGCGGGATGGGGAACCTGGCCGCACTGGACTCGATGGCCGCTACGAGACCGTTATCGCTCAAGACGGGCGGGTGGATGCCATGGGCGAGTTCGCGCAGGTCGGTGAGCGTCTCCCGGGCTTGGTCCTGGAGATCAGCGAGTTCGACGGCGGTAAGCTCACCGCGCTGCAACCGGTTCCGGGCGAGGCGAAGCCCGGCGATCTGTGCGACCACGTTCTGCTGGATCCCGTCGTGCAGGTCCCGTTCGAGGCGCTTGCGTTCGTCATCCTGCGCGGCGACGAGCCGCTCCCTCGACGCACTCAGCTCCTGAAGCTGCTCAGCGAGCTGGGCGCTCAGGCGCACGTTCGCCACTGACTCCGCAGCCTGGCCGGCGACCGTACGGAGCAAGGCCCGTTCGGCGTCGCTGTAGTCACCGCGCCGGCGCGGCCCAAGCTCGATCCGGCCCAGTGCCTCATTCGCCCGCTCAAGGTCGCAGGAGGCAACAGCTTCCCCCTTCACATCACCGGCCACACCCGTGGGCGATGCCACGAACCTGCCGTCAGGACCTGCGAGGAAAATGCGGACCCAGGATGCATCGAGGCCATCACGCACGGCCGCCGCCAGGCGGGCCATCAGCTCACCGGGCTCCACGGACTGCTCCAAGCGGGAACCGAGCTCGCTGAGCAGCATCAGCTGCCTGTCCCGATCCCCAAAGACAGAACGGTGGATCCACCGCTGCAACCATCCCCGGACCGGCAAGAGGCACACGGCGAGAACCGTTGTCAGGAGAGCGGCGCCGATAATAGTGAGGCGGTCGGCCAGCAGTACGGCCGGTGTTGCGACGCCGATCGCGTACAGGACCGTGATGAGCAGGCCGGAGGACCGGGCCGCGAGGCGCCCGCGGTCACCGGGGGCAATATCGAAGGCGCCATGGCGGAGGATGCCATGGATGGCCGCCAGCGGGACTGCGGTGAGCGAAGCGAACACGGCGGCCGTAACGATGGCGTTGGGCGGCCCGTGCAGCCACAGCCCGTAGCTGATGACCGTGGCGATCACCACCCAGGTCATGACCCGGGTGCGTGCCCGGACTTCCTTGTCCCCGAACACTGCCCGGCTCAGGAGCACGCCCACGCCCAGTGGCATCCACGGCCACTGGTAGATGGCCCAGTAGACCGCCGGCGCCGCCCAACCCAGCAAGGGCACCGCGAACGCGTTCGGTATGCCATCGCTGAGGTCCAGAAACTGCGGCACCAGTACCTGCGGGCTGGTGAACAAAGAGAGCGGCGCGGCCACCACGGGAACCCACAGGAGGCCGACGGCGATGCGTTGCCACCGATGCTCGGGCACCCCGGTCGGGAAGCTCGCGAACATGCTGACGAAGCCTGCCGCCGCCACCGCATCGGCGGTCAGGCCGACCAGGTTCACGAGCGGGAACCACGGCTGGCCGGTCAGCCCCGGATCCTGGACCGCGAACGTCTCGTACGCCGAGCCGACAGCCATGGCCGTGGCAGCGGCCGCGATGAACACGGCGGCCCGGGATGACGAAACGGTGAGCAGCCACATGCCGAAGACGAAGGTCGGCAGCACGCCAAGCAACGGCCAGCTGAGTCCGTGGTTCTCCGGTGCGACGAACCCGCGAATGATCACGACGTAGATGAGCGACGCCACTCCGACCGGAGCCAACGCTGCGAGCAATCCCCATCTTCGGAGCACAGTCCTATGATCCGCCTGTGTGGCCAATCCCGGGAGGGGGTACCCACCCGACTCCCATGGTGGCTGGCCTCCATCTACCCTGCGGCCACCCGCGTTCCGGGCACGTCGGCTGCGCGCCTACGGTGGGCTCGAGTGGATGCCGCGGAATGGCACCCGCACGAACAGGAGGACATCATGCGCAGGATTTACGCAGCCATCGCCTGGATCATCGCCGGCGGCGTTGTTGTGCAGGCAGCGTCGATCGCCTTCGCCCTCGGAGGCATCGGACGGTACGTCCAGGATGGTGGTGTCATCGACAAGGCCCTCGTCGAGAGCCGGCAGGCCACGTTCATCGGCGACCTCGGCTTCCCCATCCACGGCATCGTTGGCGGGATGGTCATACCGCTGGCCGCCGTCGCGCTGTTCATCGTGGCGTTCTTCGTGAAGGCCGACGGCGCACGGCTGCGTGGCGCACGCCTGTGGGCAGCCGTTGTGCTCGCCCTGGTGGGGCTGCAGATCACGCTTGGCTACTCCATCGTTGACATGCCTTACCTCGGCCTGGTCCACGGTGCGAACGCGCTGGCCGTGCTGCTCACCGCCTTCTACGCGGGGATGCGGGCCAGGCGCGCGGCGGCAGCCGGTGCTGAGGAACGCGCCTCCCATGCCATCGCGACCTGACCTCGTCCGGCGCCTTTCCGCCGGCGTTGCGGTGGCCGGTGCGCTTGGCCTCGGTGCGCTCGGGTGGAGCTCGACCCTGCTGGGCGAATACTCGGTGATCGATATGGGTGGCGGGCACGCCTCCCACATCCATGGCTCTGGTTCCGTCGCTGCCGACCCGGCCGGTGAGGTCAGCGTGACGGAGCTGATCGCGGACCCGCTCCGGCCACCTGACGTCCGCGTCGAGCTCGTCGCCCGCCGCCAGACAGTGGACATCCCCGGCGGACGTCCGGTGGAGGGATATACCGTGAACGGCACATCCCCGGGGCCTACGATCCGGGCCACGCAGGGTGATCTCGTCGAGGTGGTGTTGGTCAACGAGTCGGTCCGGGCAGGGGCCACCCTGCACTGGCACGGCGTGGACGTGCCGAACGCGGCTGACGGCGTTGCCGGGATCACGCAGGACGCTGTTCCTGTCGGCGGCCGCCATGTCTACCGTTTCACCGCGGACGACGCCGGCACGTATTGGTACCACTCGCACCAGGTCTCACATGAGCAGGTCGAGGGCGGGCTGCTGGGTGCGGTCGTCATCGAACCGGCCTTGCCAGCGGCCGACCCGCCGGCCAAGCAGTTCCAGGCCGACGCCGTCGCGCTGCTGCACGTCTACGGCGGCCAGCACACCCTCAACGGGCGCGTGCAGGACGAGCACGTGCCGGCCGAGCCCGGCAGTACCGTTAGGATCCGGGTCATCAACACCGACCAGGGAACTGCTGCTGTCTGGTCAGCCGCACCCTTCCGGGTCATCGCGACTGATGGGCACGAGGTCAACGGCGCCGCCGCCGTCGACGGACGAAAGGTACTGATTCCGGCAGGCGGCCGGGTGGACGTCGCCGTGCAGGCCCCCTATAACGGCGCTGCCCGCCTGCACGTCGGCGGGGCCCGGAGCGTCTCCATCGGCGATCCGGCCTCCGGAGATGCAGGCGCCGCGCCCCCTGCCCGGCAACCCTCCGAAACCCTGGACCTGCTGGAATACGGCGACCCTGCCCGGCCCGACTTCGATCCGCGCTCGCCGGACCGCACGTTCGACTACACGATCGGACGCCGCCTCGGCCTGATCGACGGCCGGCCCGGAAACTTCTGGACAATCAACGGGGAGCTCTTCCCGGACGTGCCGATGTTCCACGTGCGCGAGGATGACGTCGTCGTCATGCGGATCGCCAATGAGTCGGGCGAGGTGCATCCGATGCACCTGCACGGCCACCATGTCCTGGTGCTCTCACGCGACGGCAAGCCGGCGGCGGGAAGCCCTTGGTGGGTCGATTCGCTCGATGTCCACCCCGGCGAGGCGTATGAGATTGCCTTCGTTGCCGACAACCCTGGTATTTGGAGCGACCACTGCCATACGCTTCCCCACGCCGTCGACGGCCTCGTTGCCCACGTGATGTACGACGGGGTCACGACGCCGTTCACCATCAACGGCGGTGCCGGCAACCAGCCCGAGTAGCAGGCCGCAGCACAAACCGGTAAATGCGGGGCAATCAAGGCCCGGTCAGGCGGAGTCCAGGCGGGCGGCGTAGGCTGCGGCTTCAGCACGGTTGCGTAGGCCCAGTTTCTCCAGCACGTTGCTCACGTGGTGTGCCACGGTCTTGCTGCTGATGAACAGCTGCCCTGCGATTTCAGGGTTGGAATAGCCCTCTACCAGCAGGCGCAGGATCTCCTGCTCCCGGCGGGTGAGGATGCCTGCCTCGCGGGGAACGGACCGGCCCCCGGCACCCCAGGACCGCAGGAGGGCCGCAGCCACGTCTGCATCATGGGATGCTCCCAGCTTGTCCAGCGCTGACAGGGCAGAGCGGGCTTCAGAGACTGCGAGCGCGGGCTGGCCTTGGGCCAATGCCCGCGCAAGCTCCAGCCTGGTGCGTGCCGCCTCCAGCGGAAGCTCGAGCCGCCCGAACCAGGTGAGGGCGTCCTCAAAGTAGACCGTTGCGGTCTCCTGCCGGCCTTCGGCGGCGGCCACCCGCCCCTTTGCCAGCGCGGCATGGGCGGACAGCAATCGCACTTCCCCTGCGCCGCCGTCGAGCGTGGCGAGGTATTCGGCCGCCGCAGCGGCAGCAGCGGGATTTCCGGCTGCCAGGTGTGCTTCCACCAGGAGGCCGCGTGCGCCCGCCGTCTCCAGTGACGTCCGCTGCCCGCCCGCGTGCAGCGGCGGAGCCACGGCGTCGCTGTTGATGCTTTCCGACCGAAGCCACCGCTCTGCCAGGGCCACGGCCACCGCCGGTTCGTTGTTTCGGAGGGCCAGGCCCGCCGCCACAAGGCTGGCCTCGACCGGGGTACCGATGCCCTCAATCAATGCCCGGGACTCGTCGAAGCGTCCCTGGCGCAGGCGAAGCTCGGCAAGGCTCGCGATGGCCTGGTGGAACATGCCGGGGAAAACGCCCCTTGTGCCTGCGGCGGCACGCCGCAATTCCTCGTCTGCTTCGGCCCAGTGGCCCGTCAGCAGGAGAACGCGCCCGTGGACCAGCCGGCACTGGGCATAAAGGTAGGGGCATCCGTACGCCCTCATGTAGTCATCTGCAGCCTGCGACCACTGGGTTGCCCGCCCGAGGTCGCTCAGAAGGTCACAGACCGTCAGCATCGAACAGCTCGCCATAACCACGGTGTAGAACGTGGTCCCATCGCCGCCCAAAGCGCTGGCCATTGCCTCATCCACGCACCGCAACCCGGCCTGGACTTCGCCGCCCTTGACCAGGAGGACTCCGCGCTCGGCAAGGGCGCAGACTGCGAGGTCCGGGTCGCCCAGCTCTTGCGAGGTGGCCAGCGCCCGCTCGATCAGGTCCCGGCATGAGTGCACATCCGTGGCGAGGAGGGCCGCACAATAATCGACCCAGGCCTGGGTCAGTCCGTCGTCCGGGTCGGCCATGCTTTCGGCGCGGGCGAGCCAGCCCCGCGCCGCTGCCTCATTGCCCAGGGACATCCCGTAGACGAGGCACAGCCACACTGCGGAGTCGATCGCCTCCGGCATGTTGCCGGCGCGGCGGCTGGCGGCATAGGCGCGCTCACGGCAGCGGACGCTTTCACCAACTTCGCCGAGGAAAAACAGGGCGTCACCCAGGCCCGCCAGCGCGCCTGCCGATCCGGTGCCCACAAGCGCTTCCTCAAACGCGGCCCGGGCCTGCGCCCACTGCCCCGCTTCCAGCGCCTCGTGGCCTCTCGCTGTGATTTCCTCCAGCGTCACGCTTCAATTACAGCACTTCGGCATGGGCCACAAAATGGGTCAGCTGACCGATCCCCGCTGCCCCCAATCGGGGGAGCCTGAAGGTGTCCCGGAAAACGGACAACAGGAACGAATCTAGGAGCAAACGATGAACACAAGCCCATTGACCAGTGCATTTACCACGGCGGTGGATGCAGTTAACGCCCACGATGCGAAGGCCTTCGCCGCAACCTACGCCGCGGACGCGGTGGTTCACGACCCGCTCTATCCGCAGCCGTTGAAGGGGCGGGACGCCATCGAGCAGGACATGGTGGAACTCTTGCGGGCCTTCCCGGACGCACGAGTCACGGTGGGTCCCCTTCTCCAGGACGGCGAGACGGTAGCGGGCGAGTACACCTTGCGCGGGACGCACCTTGGCCCGCTGGCTTCCCCCGAGGGGGAGATTCCCGCTACCGGAAGTTCCATCGACAACAGCGGGGCTGTCTTCTCGAAGTTCAACGCTGACGGAGAAGTTATCGAGGAACGCCGCTACTACGACGCTGCCGGTCTGCTCGCGCAGATCGAGCCAGCCGCGGCAACCTGAGCCTAGCCCGCCTGTCAGAGCCCCAGCCTGGCCACAGCCTCCTCGCGCATTTCCACTTTGCGGACTTTCCCGGAGACCGTCATGGGGAAGCTTTCGCGGACGTCCACGTAGCGGGGGACCTTGTAGTGGGCCAGCTTCCCCCGGCAGAAATCGGCCACGGCGGCCGCATCGAGCCGCTCGGCGCCGGGCTTCAGGATGATGCAGGCCATCAGTTCCTCGCCGTACTTGGCGTCCGGCACCCCGATGACCTGCACGTCCTGGATGGAGGGGTGGCTGTAGAGGAACTCCTCGATCTCGCGCGGGTAGATGTTTTCGCCGCCGCGGATCACCATGTCCTTGATCCGGCCCTCGATCACCACGTAGCCGTCGTCGTCCATCCGGGCGAGGTCGCCGGTGTGCATCCAGCCGTCGGCGTCGATGGCTTCCGCTGTCTTGTCCGGCTGGTTCCAATATCCCTGCATCACCGCATAGCCGCGGGTGCACAGTTCGCCGATCCTTCCCCGTTCCAGCACGTCGCCGGAGCCGGGGTCGATGATCTGGCTTTCCAGCCTGGGCATGGTGCGGCCCACGGTCTCGGTGCGCTGCTGGAGGGTGTCACCGTTCCGGGTCATGGTGGACACCGGCGAGGTCTCGGTCATGCCGTAGCAGATGGCCACGTCCACCATGTGCATCTCGGAGATCACCCGGTTCATCACGTCGATGGGGCACACTGATCCCGCCATGACGCCCGTGCGAAGGGTGGCGAGGTCGTAGGAAGCGAAGTCCGGAAGCGCCAGTTCGGCAATGAACATGGTGGGCACGCCGTAGAGCGATGTCCCGCCAAAGTCCTGTACCGCCTCCAGCGCCGCCGCGGGGCTGAAGCCGCGGCCGGGAATGATGGTGGCCGCGCCATGGCTGAGCGCAGCGAGGTTGCCGATCACCATGCCGAAGCAGTGGTAGAACGGCACCGGAATCACTACCCGGTCATGTTCGGTGTAACCCAGCAGCTCCCCGATGGAGTAGCCGTTGTTCAGGATGTTGTGGTGCGTCAGGGTGGCGCCCTTGGGGAAGCCCGTGGTCCCGGAGGTGTATTGCAGGTTGACGGGGTCGTGCGGGTCCAGTTCTGCCATCCGCGCCCTCAGGGCGGAATGCCCGACGACGTCCGCCCGCTTGAGCAGCTCGCCGTACGTCAGCTCTGCGTCGCTTTGGGGGATGCCGGCGTCGAGCCCGTCCACGCCCGGATCCGGCAGGAAGACCAGCTCCCGCAGGTCCGGGCAGGCGGCCAGGGCCTGGCGGGCCATCCCCACATAGTCGCTGGTCCGGTCCGACGGCGCCGCGACCAGCATGCGCATGCCGTTCTGTTTCACCACGAACTCCAGCTCGTGGCTGCGGTAGGCGGGGTTGACGTTCACCAGGATCGCGCCGGACTTCGCCGTAGCGTACTGCAGCAGGGTCCACTCGGCGCAGTTCGGACTCCAGATGCCCACCCGGTCTCCCTTGGCAATGCCCAAGGCGAGGAGCGCACGCGCGAGGCGGTCGACGTCGTCGTTCATCTTGGTGTAGCTCCACCGCCGGGCGTCGGCTCCGGGAACAGCCGCGGCCTCTATCAGCGCGTCGTGGAAGGGAAACTGGGCCACCACCCGCTCAAAGTTCGTGCCGATGGTCTCCTCGAGCAGCGGGACGTCAGTGTCCCCGGCTGTATAAGCGCGCATGCTGGCACGCTACCAACTGGCCCCCGGCATTGAAAGCACATGGGAAGCGCAACAGGCTGGTGTCTGCGCGTAAACAGGAACGGCCGGCAGCCTGCGGCCCGGTATTGTGAAATCCATGAGTGCACCCATCGACCTGCAGGCAACGTTCATCCCCAACGAGGGCGAGTTCTTCCGTGTGAAGCTCGCCCTGGAAATCGCCATCGACGAGGTGGTGAATGAGCCCGGCTGCATCCGTTACGAGCTGACCGAGGCCACCGAAGAGAAGCTGGTCCTGACGGAGCAGTGGGCGTCCGAAGAGGATTTGGAGAAGCACTCCAAGGGCACCGCTGTCCAGGACCTGAACGAATCCCTGAGCGCCCTGCTGGCCGAGCCCGTGAAGCTGGAACGCCTGTAGCCTCCCGCCACTTAAGCATCGACTGCTCCGTAAGGGCCCCTTTGGACGTTCTAAAGGGCGAGGGCCCACACCGGCAGGGTTCCCTGGCCGAGCTTGCGAGGCTGGGGGGCCGGTGGGGATCAGTCGATGCGTTTTAAGGGCTAGGAGTTGTCCTTGGCCTCGCCGGCCGCGGCCTCTGCCTTCGAGCGCGCCACGTGGGCGTGCACCTCGTCCATGTCCAGGGCCTTGACGGCGTCAACCACCTGCTCCAGCTGCTGGGCGTTCAGGGCGCCGGGCTGCGAGAAGACCAGGACTTTTTCGCGGAACGCCATCAGCGTGGGGATGGACGTGATTCCGGCCTCGGCAGCGAGCTGCTGCTCGGCCTCGGTGTCCACCTTCGTGAACAGGACGTCGGAGTGCTTCTCCGACACGGCGCTGTACGTGGGCCCGAACTGCTTGCAGGGACCGCACCATTCAGCCCAGAAGTCGACCAGGACAATGTCATTGCCTTCGATGGTCGATGCGAACTGTTCACCTGTGATGTCAACGGTAGCCATGGTTTCAACGGTACGCGAGCAGGCCACGGAATGTCGCGGCGTGGGGGCCCTGTTCGCTTCGCGCGTCATTGGGAATAACTGCGGCACCCCATATACAGGGCGGGCCGCCAAGCCTACCCTTGGGGTGATCAGCCGCTCAACGCCGCACACGGGAGGGTGCATGCCGCACGCCATCTCCACGAAGTCCCTCACCAAGAAATTCGGCCGCCGGGAGGTGCTCCACGGCGTGGACTTCGCGGTCGAGGCCGGCTCGGTGTTCGGTGTCATCGGCCCCAACGGTGCGGGCAAAACCACTACCATGCGCTGCCTGCTGGACATCATCCGACCCACTTCCGGGGAGGTCCGGGTCCTCGGGAAGGACCCGCGGGCGGCCGGTCCCGAACTCCGCCGGCGGATCGGCTACCTTCCGGGAGAGCTGTTCCTCGAGGGCCGGGTCACCGGCCGGAAACTCCTGGCCCATTATCAGGCCATCAGCGGCCCGGTAGCAACGGGCCGGATCGATGCGCTGGCTGAACGGCTGGGGTTGGACCTGGACCGCCACACGCGCAAGCTGTCCAAAGGCAACAAGCAAAAACTGGGCCTGGTCCAGGCATTTATGCACGATCCGGAACTGCTGGTCCTTGACGAGCCCACCAGCGGCCTGGATCCGCTGATCCAGCAGGAGTTCCATGCCATGGTGCGGGAAGCGCAGCACAATGGCCAGACCATTTTCCTTAGCTCCCACGTCCTGAGCGAAGTACAGCAGACGGCGGATACGGTTGCCATCCTGCGGGACGGCCGGATCATCGCTGTTGAGTCGGTGAGCGGACTTCGGGCAGGTGCCGTGCGGCACGTCCGGCTTTCCGCTCACGGAATTAACGCCCACGACGCCGGCACGCTGCTGGGTGCGGTGCCCGGCGTCGGACGCGTGGAGGTGCTTGAGGCCGGCAGCACCGTCACCGTGTCAGCCACGCTGGAAGGTGACATCCAGCCCTTGGTCCAGGTGCTCGCGTCCCTGCAGCTGACCGACCTTGTCCTGGAGGAGCCTGATCTGGAGGAATCGGTACTGAAGATGTATTCAAGCCAGCAGGAGGCAGCAACGTGAGCACCAAGCTTCCGCTGTTCCGCCGGGCTTTTTTTGATTCCTGGCGCTCCACCCTCGCGTGGGGAGCCGGGCTGTCCGGCGCCACGTTCCTGTACCTGCCGCTGTACCCGTCCATCGGCGGGAGTGCGCAAATGCAGGACATGATCGATGCCCTCCCGGCCGAGATGACCAAGGCGCTGAACTACGACCAGATCGCCACCGGCCCCGGCTATACCCAGGCCACGCTCTTCGGCCTGATCGGGTTCCTCCTGATGACCATCGCCTCCGTGGGATGGGGTGCCGCCGCGGTGGGTGGTGACGAGGAGTCCGGCCAGCTGGAGTTGACGCTCGCCCACGGCGTGACCCGGGTCCAGGTGGTGCTTGAACGCGCGCTCTCCCTGGTCCTGCGTGTGGTGCTGCTCGCGGCCCTGGTCTTTGTGCTGGTCCGGCTGCTGAATGACCCGGCCAAGCTGGACATTCTTCCGGAGAACCTGTTCGGCGCGGCGGTGCTGTTCGCCGGCCTGGCGCTCCTGAGCGGAACCGCGGCGCTTTGCGCGGGAGCGGTGACCGGCCGCCGGACGTACGGGCTCGCCGCCGGTGCCGCGGTGGGGGTGCTGGGGTATGTTTTCAACGCCGTCGGCCGGCAGAGCGATGATGTGCAATGGTTGCTGAATTTGAGCCCTTACCACTGGGCGTATGGAAATTCCCCTGTGGCCAACGGTGCGGACTGGGCCGCGGCGGGGTGGCTGTGGACTATCTCGGCGGCCCTGGTGGCGCTGGCTGCCTTCGCGGTGGAAAGGCGCGACGTCGGCGCGTAGCCGGGTGCCGCCGTCGGCCCTTTTTGTTCGCTTGGCCTGAGGTCAGGCCCTGGCTTCCCAGAGATGCGGGGCAGGTGTCCGGCTGCCCGGCAGTGCGTTGGCCTCACGCCACTCGTGAATCCATTCGGGCAGAATGCAGTCCGCCGGGGGCTGGCCGAACTCCCGCAGGATCTCTTCCTGGCTAACGGGTTTGCCGTTGCTGACCAGGCGGGTGGCGATGTAGGCACGGGCGTAAATCTCGCCGTCGGCCACCATGCGCTGCTCAAAGTAGATGGCTTTGGCATCCAGGCCGATAATCTTCGTTTCGATGGTGTACTGCTGCCACAGCTGCAGGGACTTCCGGAAGGCGATGGTCTCCCCCGCTGCCACCGGGTTCCAGCCGCGCCGGCGCATCCTCTTCCAGATGCCGCTGCGGACCATGAGGTCGAACCGGCCCAGGTCCATGAGGGAGAAATACATGCCGTTGTTGACGTGCATGGCGATGTCGATGTCGGTGGGCAGGACGCGCAGCGGTAAGGACGAGGTGTCCCAGATGGTGAGCGCGGAGCGGCGGGCGGACGTGAACAGCATCAGGAGGGTACGAAGAAGCAGGTGCATCCCCCAATGTTACCCGTCAGTAACTTGAGGGGCCAGCCTGACTTTCAAGAGCTCCCGCGTAGGATGTGGCGCATGACGCAACAACGCTACCGGGACCTCGCCGAGTGGCCGCTGATGGGAACTGCACTGGTGTTCCTGGCCGCCTATGCGTGGCAGGTGATCGGCCGCGTCGATGGAAGCGCCGCCGAGTGGCTGGAGGCCGTCCTGTGGCTGACCTGGGGGATCTTCGCCCTCGACTACGCAGCCAACCTGTGGCTCGCCAAGGACCGGCGTCGCTGGTTCCTCTGGAACCTGCACGAACTCCTGATAGTTGCCCTGCCCTTCTTCCGTCCGCTCAGGCTGCTCCGGCTGGTGACGCTGCTGTCGGTACTGCACCGGACCGTCGGTGAAACCCTCCGTGGCCGCGTTGTCACGTATGTGGCCGGCTCAGCGGCCCTGCTCGTCTTTGTGGGTGCCTTGGCAGTGCTGGATGTTGAACAGTCCGCTCCAGATGCCAAGATCCTGACCTTCGGCGACGCCGTCTGGTGGGCCATCACCACTATCACCACTGTGGGATACGGCGACATGTATCCCGTGACTCCGATCGGCCGGATGGTTGCCGCGGCGCTCATGATGAGCGGCATCGCCGTGCTCGGCGTGGTCACCGCTTCCATCGCCTCCTGGCTTGTCCAGCGCGTTGAGGAATCCACCGAAGCCGCCGCGGAGTCGGCGGAGGAACCCGTCCGGGCCGAGCTGGCCGACCTGGTGGAGGAGATCGCATCGCTGCGGCGCGAGGTCGCCGAACTGAGGGACCGGCGCACGCCCTGATGTTCGCGTAGCCGCGGCGAGTACTACTGAGTAGAAAAAACGCCCGCCACTGGCTTTGTTGCGAAAAATTCGAGTAACCCCTACTGGTGCCGCCTGGCGCAACGGCTTCCTAGACTCGGAATTCCTAGGGCCGAATACGTTGCTGGCGCATCCTCCGAGCTGGGGTGGATGATGCCGCTTCATGGTGGAGCTCCCGTATCTTCTGGGTATGCGGGCGGCTCCCATCACGCGCATCCCTGCGCGGCGCCGGTTACTGACCGGAACCGCATAGCGCATCACACCTCGATCCGTCCTCCAAGGGGAACCGGCGGCATCCACCGCTGCTTTTCCTTGACTGGGCCGACCTGCGATGGGCCACCCATGCATCAGTTGACCGCAAAACCTTCCGAACCTCCCAGCCGGAACTTCGAAACAGACGTCCCCCGGGCAGAACTGACCCAGACCCGCAATCCTGTCAGCAACCGGCTCTGGGCAGGCATGGCCGCCGCTGCCGTGGTCTCCGCCGTTGGCGTTGGATCCTTGGCAGGGCCCCTCCGCACTGCAGAGGTTCCGCTTCCACCGGAGGTAAGCACGACGGCGGTCGCACCGGCCGAGGGTCATGCACCGGTCCCGGCTCCCCCGGCGCCTGCTCCGGCGCCTGCTCCCTCGGGCGACTCCAACCGCTACACCGTTGTTCCCGGCGACACTGTGGGTGGGATCGCCGCACGGTATGGCGTGGACCTGAATGCGATGCTGGCCGCCAACGGGCTGGGTGCCTACAGCATCATCGTCCCCGGCCAGTCCTTGGTGCTGACCGGTCCCGCCGTCGCCGCCCCAACGACTCCGGGCCAGGCCGCGCCTGCGGTCCGGACGATCTATGTAGCGGGCGCTGGCGGACAGGCAATGGTGGACGCCTGCATCGGCCCCATCCACTTCACCCCCAACGATGGCTACTCGCTGTTCATCACCGAACATGACTTCTGCGGCGGCTGGGCGCGCTTCTCCGGCATCGCCGTGGGCGAAACCATCAGCATCCCGGGCTACGGAACCTACACGGCCACCGCCCGTGGGCAGGTTCCCAACCCCGGCACCACCAACGACGTCAAGGCCGTTTTCGGTGGTTTCCCCAGGGCTATCCTGCAGACCTGTATCCCGGGAACCAGCCAGATGCTCCTGATCGCGCTGAACTGACTTTCCAAAGCTTGTCCGTGGTTCCTAACCTTCAAGGCGGGGAACCGCGGACAAGGCCATGACGGCCCACAAAGTAACGCCACGGAGAGGACTCCGTGGCGTTCTGCTTCAGTTGCTGACTACACCTGCATTCGGCTGCGTTCCGAAATGTGTTCCACCAGCTCGCCCACACGCTGCTCGGAGTAGTTGCGGGCGATGTCGCCCTGGCTGATGATGCCCACCAACTTGTGGTCGGCGATGACCGGGAGACGCCGGACCTGGTGCCTCTCCATCAGTTCGATAGCGGCGTCGACATTCGCATCGGCGTCAACCCAGTAAGGCTTGCCGGTAGCGAGGTCCTTGGCCATCATTTCGCGGGGATCGCGGCCGGCGGCGATGCATTTGAGCACGATGTCACGATCGGTGATCATGCCCTTCAACTTTCCGTCGTCACCGCAGATCGGCAACGAGCCACAGTCCAGATCCTGCATCATCCGGGCAGCATCCGTGAGGGACTGGGTCTCCTTAATACACTTTGCATCTGTAGTCATGAATTCACGTACAGCACTCATTGGTACTCCTTCATCGATTGATGCATCGACGCAGGGCATCGGGTTCATGCGCCGATGCTGCCAGCCTACGCCGGAGCCATAAAGCTGTCGACGGCCCAGATTTCCCCTTTGCGTGGTCAATTCCCCCTGTAACGCAGGGGGGAAAAGACCACGAGGAGGGGAATACCCCGCAGCAGGGCAGGACAGGCGGCCCGGGGTCGCTTCAGACACGAAAAAGCCTCCGGAACCTGATGGTTCCGGAGGCTTTCCTTGGGTGGCAGATGAGGGATTCGAACCCCCGTAGGCGTTGCCAGCTGATTTACAGTCAGCCCCCTTTGGCCGCTCGGGTAATCTGCCGAACTTCAAAAGAAGATCACCCCCGGCTGCAGTGTTCGGAACGTCCGTTTCCGGGCCGTTCCGCTTCCAGTAACCGCGGGCAAGACAACTTTACAGAACTTCTGCCGAAGAATCGAATCGAGCCCCCGGCCCTGGGGAACGCGCGCGAAAAACCCCGAAACGGCGGGGAAAATCGGCCCGAATCAGGCCTCGCCGAGAATGCGTCCGGCGAGCCGGGCCTCGAACTTCACGGCCTGCTCCTCGGTGATCTGGTTCAGTTCGACCGCACGCAGCAGGTCCTCACTGACGCCGTCCATGCGGGCAGAAGCATCCGCCACGGGGCTGAAGATGATGGAGGCCGCCACGGCGGCGGCCGCGACGGAGGTGGCTGCGGTAGCCACGGCTCCGGCGGCTGCAGTGGTGGTTCGGTTGACGTAACGGACGGCTTTGCGGTGCATGGTCTTTCCCTTCGCGCTCTTTCCAACAACTCCAACTCTCTGGCGCGGGGCTTCGTTCCCGCCCGGTGTCCGCTGAGAGGGAACTGTGAAAAGCGGCAACGACCAACAGGGGCATCCGTATTAGGCTGGAATGCAGACATCAGGCGCCTCCCGGGCGCAACCAGCCGCACTACCGGCACAACACCACCAGCACAAGGAGAATCATGGCAGGCGAGTCAACGTTCGACGTCGTAAGCAAAGTGGACAAGCAGGAAGTGGCCAACGCCATGAACCAGGCCCAGAAGGAACTGGCCCAGCGCTACGACTTCAAGGGCGTCGGCGCCGAGGTCGACTTCAGCGGCGAGAAGATCCTGATGAAGGCGAACTCGGAGGAACGCGTCCTGGCCGTCCTGGACGTGCTCCAGTCCAAGCTGATCCGCCGCGGCATCTCGCTGAAGTCCCTGGACACGGGTGAGCCCTACGCGTCCGGCAAGGAGTTCCGCCTGGAGGCCTCCATCAAGGAAGGCATCGCGCAGGACCTGGCCAAAAAGATCAACAAGCTCATCCGCGACGAAGCGCCCAAGGGGGTCAAGTCCCAGATCCAGGGCGACGAACTCCGCGTCACGTCCAAGTCACGCGATGACCTGCAGGCCACTATGGCGCTGCTGAAGGACTTTGACGAGGCGGACCTGCAGTTCGTCAACTTCCGTAGCTGATTTTCGGCCTCGCCAGGAGGGCGCCGGCGCGCGGAAAGCACGACGGCGGCATCCAGCTTTGCTGATCAACCCCGGGTCAGCGCCGGCCCGCCATCCGTTCGAGCCGGGCAATCCGGTCCTTCATGGGCGGGTGCGTGGCGAACAGTTTGGTCATCGCCCCGCCGCGGAACGGGTTGGCAATCATCAGGTGCGAGGTGTTGACGAGCTTCTGGTCCTGCGGCAGTGGCGCGATCCGCACGCCCTGCTCAATCCGGCCCAGGGCTGAGGCGAGCGCCAGCGGATCGCCGGTCAGCTGCGCACCGTCCTCGTCGGCGTCGTACTCCCTGGTCCGGGAGATGGCCAGCTGGATCAGGGACGCCGCAAACGGCGCCAACAGGGCCATGGCCAGCATGGCCAGCGGATTGGAGTTGCGCCTGTCACCGCCGAAGAACAACAGCATCTGGCCCACCGAGGTGATCACGCCGGCGACGGCGGCAGCCACCGAGGAGGTGAGGATGTCGCGGTTGTACACGTGCATGAGCTCGTGCCCCAGGACGGCGCGGAGCTCCCTTGCGTCCAACAGCTGGAGGATGCCTTCGGTGACACAAACGGCGGCGTTGCGCGGATTGCGCCCCGTCGCGAAGGCATTCGGGTTCATCGTGGGCGAGACATAGATGCGTGGCATCGGCTGGTTGGCGCGGACTGACAGCTCGCGGACGATCTGGTACAGCTGCGGCGCCTGGGTTTCGGCGACCGGGTAGGCCTGCATGGAGCGTATGGCGATCTTGTCGCTGTTCCAGTAGCCATAGGCCGTGGTGGCCACGCCGACAAGTGCCATGATCCAGATGGGCGCCGAGCTGCGCATGTTGAGGCCGATCAGGGCGCCCAGTCCCAGCAGGACTGCCCAGAGGACGCCGAAGAGCGCCGCAGTTTTCAGGCCGTTGTAATGCTTGTGCACGTCCACTCCTCCACGTCTGCCCGGCACGCCTTCAGGGGACCGGGCAGCAGGACCCGGCCCTCAGTCAGAATTTTAGTACCGTGTGGGCCAGTCGAGGTGCGGGTCCCCACCGAAGCCACCTGCAAACCTGGTCACGCCTGCGTGTCGTGTTGTGCCATCGGCTTGGTATCCTCAGGCGGGGGAAGGAGTTGGCGCATGAATCTATCCAGGCGGCTGCTTTTTGCATCGGCGTTCTGGGAGGTGGCCCGTCCGCGGACCGCGCTGAATGCCGGCCACCTCCTGATCCGGCTCACGAATCCAGCCGTTGCCTTCGATCTCCGCTCCGCCGCCGACTGGCTTTGGTGCCACAACGCTGCCCGGCAGGCGCTCGTCGAGGTCCTCGGCGCCGGTCGCTGCACCGTGGTTTTCGCCCACCAGTGGCACGCCATCGGCGCGGCAATCGGCGAACCGGAAGTCGAATCCTCCACGCCCACGTTCCACCTGTTCGGCCGCTGGGCCACTGAGCCGGTCACCCCGGGCGAACAGCTCCGCCTCCCCGCGCAGCGCCGGGTACCGGCGGCAGCCGAGGAACTCCAGGAGTACGACGGCGGCCTCCGCACTGCGCTGCGCCGTTTGGCTATGGAGCGCCAGGCTGATCCGAGATGGCAGGTCGAGACAACGTTGCCCGGCGACACTGCCGCGAACTCCCATCTCGGGGAACTCGTGGTGGCGCCACCCCGGCTTAAGGCCGGCGCGCACCACACTGTGTTGTCCACGGCGTTGGCGCCGTCGTCGGGCGAACCGGGGCTCAGGCCCGGACACTTGCTGGCGCTGGCCGCGTCACTCCAAAGCATGACGGAGCGCCCCGGCGTGAGCGGGTTGAGCTGTGTGGTTCCGGAGCCTGGCGATGGGCCATTGGAGGTCCACGCCATGGGACGTTCGGCTGGGGAATCAGTCAATCCGATGCAGGAGTTCCTGGCTCTTCCGGAGGTTAGCCAAGCCTTATTGTGATGAACTCATAATAAGTGCTTCAATAGAGGCATGACGGAACACTTTGGCGGCCACGAAGCCTGGGCTGCTGCCCTGCGCGCCCACGGCCGCCGGGTGACCAAGCAGCGGCTGGCGGTGCTGGCCGCCGTCGAGCATCACCCCCACTCCCCCGCGGAGAGCATCCTCGCCGCCGCGCGCAAGGAGCTCCCGGAGCTCACTGCGCAGTCCGTCTACGTGGTCCTGGGCGACCTCACTGACCTGCACATGCTGCGCCGCTTTGAGCCGCCGCACTCCCCCGCACTGTACGAGACCCGCGTGGGCGATAACCACCACCACGCGATCTGCATCAGCTGCGGGCGCGTCGAGGACGTAGAGTGCGCCGTCGGGCATGCGCCTTGCCTTACCCCGCATTGGGATAAGGACGCCAAGCCCATGACCATCCAGATCGCCGATGTCATGTACCAGGGCATCTGCCAGGACTGCCAGCAGTCCCAACAACTTCCTTCTGAACGTCCCTCGCAAGTAATAGAGAAATAGGAGAATAATGACTGCCATTTCAACCACCCAGTCAGGTGCGCCGGTTACGTCCGACGCGCATTCGAAGTCAGTTGGTGCCGACGGTGCCATCATCCTGACTGA
>NZ_JBBCBT010000005.1:212183-257095 GCF_037203985.1 Pseudarthrobacter sp. CCNWLW217 | reverse complement strand
GGCAGGGCGATGATGTACACCTCGGGGTGGCCGAAGAACCAGAAGAGGTGCTGCCACAGGACGGCGCCGCCGTTCTCCGGGTCGTAGATGTGGGCACCGAATTTGCGGTCCGCACCGAGGGCGAACAGTGCTGCGGCGAGCGGCGGAAAGGCCATGATCACCAGGATTGCCGTGACCAGCGTGTTCCAGGTGAAGATCGGCATCCGCCACATGGTCAGGCCCGGGGCACGCATGCAGATGATGGTGGTGATGAAGTTGACGGCACCGAGGATGGTGCCGAAACCGGACAGCGCAAGGCCAAAGACCCACAGGTCGCCTCCCACGCCCGGCGTGAACGTGGTGTTGTTCAACGGTGCGTAGGCGAACCAGCCGAACGCCGCCGCGCCCTGCGGGGTGATGAAGCCTGCGACGGCGATAGTGGAGCCGAAGAGGAAGAACCAGAAAGCCAGTGCGTTCAGCCGCGGGAACGCGACGTCAGGTGCACCAATCTGCAGGGGCATGATGACGTTGGCGAAGCCGGCGAACAGCGGGGTGGCGAACATCAGCAGCATCATGGTGCCGTGCATGGTGAACAGCTGGTTGTACTGCTCCTTGGTCTGCAGGATCTGCATGCCGGGCTCGAACAGCTCGGCCCGGATGAGCAGGGCCATCACCCCGGCCATCATGAAGAACACAAACGAGGCGATCAGGTACATATACCCGATGATCTTGTGGTCTGTGGACGTGATCCATCTGACCACCATGCTGCCTTTGCGCCGCGGTACTGCTGCGGGCACGGAAGCGGCTGTCCTTTGTGAATGTCCGGCGATGGCCATTTTCCACCTCACAGAATTCCTGTATGGCGCGACAGGGTCCCTAGTTTGAGTCCCTAATTGCAGGCTACTCAGGAACACGGCCTCCGGGAAGAGGAGAGGCTAGTGCAGGCCCATCGCGTTCCGGACCTCGTCCAGGATGTGGTGCATGGCGGACTCAGCGGTGACGGCGTCCCCACCGGCCACCGCGGCAGCCACATCCTCATGCGCCTGCAGCGCTTCGTTCCGCGGCTTGAACGGCATGAGCCCCTGCTTGGTTCGGCTGGTCAAGACCTCGGCCACCATGCCTTCCAGCGCCGTGAACATCTCGTTGCCGCAGCTATGGAGCAGCATCCGATGGAACTCGATGTCCGCGGCCAGGAAGCCCTCAAGATCGCCGGCCTCACCTAGCCGGCGAAGGTCGCCCGCCAACGAAAGCAGCTTGGCGCGCTCGGCGGCGCTCGCCCGGCGCGCGGCCCCCGCCGCGGCAATGGGTTCGACGGCGATGCGCAGCTCCGTGAGGCTGCTGTACTGCTCGGCACTGTTGTCCGAGGCGAGGCGCCAGCGCACCAGCTTGGGGTCGTAGACGTTCCACAGTGCGCGCTCCTGCACCACGATGCCCACCCGGCGGCGGGAATACACGAGGTTCATGGATTCGAGGACCTTCATCGTGTCGCGGGCCACGGTGCGGGAGATCCCGTACTCCTGCTGGAGCAAGTCCAGCGTGAGCCGGCTTCCGGGCGGAAGGCTCCCGGACGCGATGGCTATGCCAACCGCCTCCAGAACGCGTTCATGCATCGCGGGGGAGGCCCCGCCGTCGTCCGCGGTTTCCGCGTCCTGTGGTGTCGCCGTCGACATCTGGCCTACCTTCCTCTGCGCCTGCGCGCCCTGCAATCGTACCGAGAAAGTCGTAAAGGTATGACTTGTGACACCAAAAGATAGTATCTGTGGGCCGAAATGGTGATACCTTATCTCCAGCGCACCTCACTGTGAGATGTGCAACGAGCTTTCTTCACTAAGCCAACGGCGTCTTCTTCGGAGGTAAAACATGCAGTATCCAGCCACGCACCTGGTGGTAATGGGCGTTGCCGGTTCCGGCAAGTCCACCATTGCGGCAGCTCTTTCCCGGCAGCTTGGCTGGGCATGTGCCGAAGCGGACGAGTTCCACCCGCAGTCCAACATCGACAAGATGACCCAGGGCATTCCGCTGCAGGACGAGGACCGCTGGCCCTGGCTGCGGGAGATCCAGAACTGGATGACCACCCAGGCCACCGCCAGGAAAAGCACCGTGCTCACCTGCTCAGCGCTCAAACAGAGCTACCGACGGCTGCTCTCCGATGCGCAGGGCCGGGTCCTGTTCCTGCACCTGCACGGCGGGGCCGACCTGATCGGCCAGCGCATGCAGGGCCGCGAAGGCCACTTCATGCCGCCCACGCTCCTGCCCAGCCAGTTGGCCACCCTGGAACCGCTGACCGACGGCGAACTCGCCGCCGGCAGCCTCCGGCTGGACATCTCCCTCTCCCCGGAGGAGATCGTCGCCGCCGTGATCGCAGCGCTCAAGCTGCCCGCACAGCCGGCGGCTAGCTGACCCCCTCAATTTTGATCGGTCCTTGAGCCCTTGGGCTCGCCGGACCCCCGATTTCCCCCCATAAATTCTGTTTCAAAGGAGAACCATGGTCATCGAAGGATGGACCCAAACGCTGGGCGCAGGCCCCCTGCTGCTCATCGCCGCGGCAGCGATTGTTGTGCTGCTGTTCCTGATCATCAAGCTGCGGATGCACGCGCTCGTCGCCCTGATCGTGATCAGCCTCGCCACAGCATTTGCCACCGGAATCCCCGCCAACCAGGTGGTACCGGTATTGATCAACGGGTTCGGCACCACCCTGGGCACCGTGGCGCTCCTCGTCGGCCTCGGCGCAATGCTCGGCCGCATCGTTGAAACGTCCGGCGGAGCGAAAGTCCTTGCCGAGTACCTGATTGGTGTCTTCGGCGAGAAGCGGGCCCCGTTCGCCCTGGGCCTCGCATCGCTGATCTTCGGCTTCCCCATCTTCTTCGACGCCGGCCTGGTAGTCATGCTGCCCGTCGTCTTCGCCGTCGCCCACCGCCTGGGCGGGGGAGTGCTGCGCTACGGCCTCCCGGCTGCCGGCGCGTTCTCCGTGATGCACATCTTCCTGCCGCCGCACCCGGGCCCGGTTTCCGCCGCAGCCTTCTTCGATGCCAACATCGGCCTGGTCATGATCGCCGGCCTTATCACCGCCATCCCCACCTGGTACGTCACCGCCTACCTGTTCGGCCTCTGGACCGGCAAGAAGCTGGTCCTGCCCGTTCCGGAAATCCTCGGCCACGCCACCGCTGAAGCCGAGTCCCACCCACCGCGTTTCCGCACCATCGTTGGCCTGCTGCTGCTGCCGCTCGTCCTGATCTTCCTCAACACCGGGCTGAACACCCTGGCCTCCTCGGGCGCGCTGTCCGAAGGCGTCAAGAACGAGCAGTGGTTCCAGATCCTGCGCACCATCGGCGAAACCCCGGTGGCCCTGCTGATCGCCGTGCTCGTGGCTGTGTTTGTCCTGGGCGCCCGCCGCGGCAAGGATGCCGGCGCCATCGAGAAGTTGCTCGAATCCTCACTCGGCCCGGTCTGCTCGGTCATCCTGATCACCGGCGCCGGCGGCATGTTCGGCGGCGTCCTGCGCACATCGGGCATCGGCGCGGCCCTGGCGGACGTGCTGGGCAACCTGGGCATCCCGCTGATTCTGGCCGGCTTCCTGATCTCCGCCATCCTGCGCATCGCCCAGGGCTCGGCCACCGTGGCACTGACCACCACCGCAGGCCTGATCGCCCCGGCCGTGGCACTGGCCGGCCTGACCGGTATGCAGGTTGCCGCGCTGGTCATCGCCGTGGCCGCTGGCTCCGTGGTTGTCTCCCACGTCAACGACTCCGGCTTCTGGCTGGTGGGCCGATTCTTCGGCATGGACGTCAAAACCACGCTGAAGACCTGGACCGTGATGGAAACCCTGATCGGTGTGATGGGCTTCGCCATCGCGGCGGCCCTGTTCTTCCTCGCGGGGGTGGCTGGCTAACTTCCGCCTGCCCCAGCCCAACTAAGTAGCAGCAGATGTCGTTTTGAGCCCTCAAAACGACATCTGCTGCTACTTAGTTGGGGGGGCTTGGGGGGCAGGGGGAACACCGGCCGGCCCGCCGTCGTTGTGCCCAGAGGCAGCGTGTTCTACCCGAGCGCTGAATCCCGATCAAAGGACACCCCTTGACCCAACGCACCATCGTGATCACAGGCGCCAGCGACGGCATCGGCGCAGCAGCCGCGCGGACGCTGGCGGAGGCAGGGGACCGGGTTGTCGTCGTCGGCCGTTCCGAGGAAAAGACCCAGGCCCTCGCGAAGGAACTGAACGCGGACTACTTCGTCACCGACTTCGCCGAACTCGCCCAGGTCCGCACCCTCGCCGCGCAGCTCAGGGACGATTACGACCGGATCGACGTCCTGGCCAACAATGCCGGCGGCATCCGGAGCGGGCACCAGCTCACGGTGGACGGCAACGAATCCACCTTCCAGATCAATCACCTGGCACCGTTCCTGCTCACCACCGAGCTCATGGACGTCCTCACCGCCAGCAACGCCAAGGTCATCAACACCGCCAGCGGCGCCAACAACTTCGGCAAACTGGACCTCTTCGACCTCAACGCCGAGCACAGCTACTCCACGCACCGTGCCTACGGCACCGCCAAGCTCGCCAACATCCTCTTCACTTCAGAACTGCACCGCCGGTTCGGCGAGCAGGGAATCACGACGGCGGCATTCCACCCGGGCGTGGTCCGCACCAACTTCGCGGCAGACTCCTCCAGCCCGTGGCGGCACGCCTACAAGACCCTGCTCAACCGCTTTATGCTCAGTCCGGACCAGGGTGCCGACACCATGCTGTGGCTCATCAACGGCACCGCGGGCACTGACTGGGTCTCCGGCGCCTACTATGCCAAGCGCGCACTGGCCAAGGCCAACCCGCAGGCGTACGACGCCGGGCTGGCGCAGGGGCTGTGGGAGGCCAGCGAAGCGTTGGTGGCACCCTAGATCTCCAGGGGGGCGGGTCACCCGAGGTAACAAGTGTGCAATATGAACAAGTTCGCATGATTTTAACGATCGTAATTCGGTGATTGTGCTAATTTCTCTCTGTTGACGTGCATATCTTCGTTACCCGGGACGGGACTGGAGTGCGCGCATCTGCCGCACACCTGCTGACCACCCCTCCTGGAGACGATCGTGGAATCCCCATCACCCCTCACGCTGGACGCTACGACGCCGACCGGGCTGGCACCTGTTCAACCCGGACTCCGCAGATCCATGGGCTCCCGGCACCTGGTGATGATCGCGATGGGCGGCGTTATCGGCTCCGGCCTGTTCCTCAGCTCGGGGTACACCATCTCCCAGGCCGGTCCGCTGGGCGCGGTGCTCGCCTACCTGGTGGGCGCGTTTGTGGTGTACCTCGTGATGGCCTGCCTGGGGGAGCTGGCCATCGCGTATCCGGTCTCCGGGGCATTCCACATCTACGCCGCGCGCTCCATCGGCCCAGCCACCGGCTTCGCCACGGCGTGGCTGTACTGGCTCTGCTGGGCCGTGGCCATCGGCTCCGAGTTCACTGCGTCCGGGCTCCTCATGCAACGCTGGTTCCCGGACGTTGACGTGTGGGTCTGGTGCCTGGTGTTCGCCGCCGTGCTGTTCGGCTTCAACGCTGTGTCCTCCAAGTTCTTCGGCGAGTCCGAGTTCTGGTTCGCCATCGTCAAGGTAGGCGCCATCATTGGCCTCATCGTCCTCGGCGGCGCCGCGCTGTTCGGTTTCCGCCCACTCAGCGACGGCGGCAGCCACCCCAGTCTGTTCGAGAACTTCGCCACTGAGGGCGGACTGTTCCCCAACGGCTTCACCGGCGTACTGGTCACCGTGCTCGCCGTGTTCTACGCCTTCTCCGGCTCCGAGCTCATCGGCGTGGCGGCCGGCGAAACCAAGGACCCCGCCACAAGCATCCCCAAAGCCATGCGCACCACCGTGATACGCCTGCTGATCTTCTTCGTCGGGGCCATAGCTGTCATCGCCGCCACCATCCCGTACACCGAAGTGGGGCTGGACGAGAGCCCGTTCGTTACGGTCTTCTCCGCCGTCGGGATCCCGTTCGCCGCCGACATCATGAACTTTGTGATCATCACCGCGCTCCTGTCCGCCGGTAACAGCGGCCTCTTCTCCTGTGCCAGGATGCTCTACTCCCTGGCGGACGAGGGGCACGCACCCCGGGCCCTGAAGAAGCTGACCCGCCGCGGCATCCCGCTGATCGCACTCTCGGTGAGCATGGTGGGCGGCATCGCCTCGCTGGTCAGCAGCGTGGTGGCCCCGGAAACGGTGTACCTGGTGTTGGTCTCCGTAGCCGGCTTCGCTGTGGTGGGCGTATGGATGTCAATTACCGCCTCGCACTTCTTCCACCGGCGCGCTTTTGTGCGGAACGGCGGAGACATTGCGGCCCTCGACTATAAGGCTCCGTGGTTCCCCGTGGTGCCCATCCTGGCGTTCACGCTGTGCGTCATCTCGCTGGTGGGCATCGCGCTGGACCCCAACCAGGTGGCCGCACTCTATTTCGGCGTCCCGTTTGTCGCGGCCTGCTACGGCTACTTCTACTTCCGGCACGGCCGCCAAACGCCGGTCAGGCCCTCACTGGGGAGCTGAATCCACGATTCGGTAGTCGATGGCGGTGTGTCCGGTCACCTCATTGGACCCGAAGCCAAAGGCAGCGTAGGTCATGATGGTCCGTTCGCCGATGACCAGCCCGTTCGCGGGGTCGATGATCATTTCTGCCCGTTGTCCGGCGCGAAGGGGCTCCGTCCGCCCGATCGCCACGCCAACCTTGCCATCGAAGTTGGCCTGCTCGCTGGCGGTGACTCCGGGGATCAGGGCCAGCGCCTGGTAGAGCCCAGCACGCAGGTCCGCAGGAATGAGCCCCATCCTGAGGATGTCGGTGATCCGGACGAAGTTGTTCTCATCCCGTGAGGCTGATCCGCCCTGATAGCTGGAGTTGAAGTGGTCATACAAGGCCTGCCCGTCCCTCGGCAGGGCAGCCAGCTCGTCGTCTGGCATCAGCGTCCAAGGGCCGCCATAGAAATGTCCGTCCTTCGCCCGGATGACCTCAATTTCCATGGGCACCGGGTGTCCGTCGCCCCAGTCGCGCCTGAGGACCCAGTCGTCGTCGGGGTTTGCCGGACGGTAGACGTCGATGGTCTGGGCGTTCATGCCGTGATTCATGTTTCCTGCCTCGTCGATTCCGGTGACGGACCAGTTGGCGTGCGTGTGCACCAGCAGGTACTGCCCCGGCCCCGGCACAGGATCGACGAAGGTCATGGACTGGTCCGCTACGGCCCGCAGGACGCCTGCTGCGTGCGCGCTTTGGGCGGTGACGCTGATCTGCCCTACCACGAGCGCACCGGCGAGGGCTGCCGCCGCCGTGACCAGGATCCGTCGCGTCGGGCGGGGACGGGCCGGCGGGACGACCACGGCGAGACCGGGGAGCTCGACGAGCTGCCTGCGCAGGGCTTCACGCCGGTCGGACTGGAACTGGGAAGTGTTCATGGTGTTCTCCGTCCAAGGATTGCCTGGGCATCAGGCTCGTGTTCCTGCACTATCTGGCTGTAAAGGGTCCCCAGCCGGGACTTTGCCCGGTGGAGTCGTGACTTCACCGTTCCGTCCGCGATGCCCAGGGCGGCGCCAGCGGCCCTGGCTCCAAGGCCTTCAATGATGCAAAGGGTGAGCACGTCCCGCTCCGGTGGCCTCAGCCGGGTGAAGGCCTCCCTCAGCACAGTAGTTTTGAAGGTGGACTCGTCGGCTTCGGCGATACTCTCGGCGATGTCGGATTCATCCGCGGGCGGGGGAAGCTGGCTGAGGAAGTGCCTGTAGCGGCGTTGCTGGCGGACATGGTTGCGAAGGGTGTTGTTTGTCGTCACCAGGAGCCAGGGCAGTATTGAGTCATTCACCATGCGGATGCTGGCCCGCCGTCGCCATGCTTCGTAGAAGACCACGGCAGTGACGTCCTCAGCCACATGCGGCTGGCCCAGCACTTTTGTCGCGTGACGCCAGACCCGGTCATGGTGGCGGTCAAAAAGTATCCCGAAGGCGTCGCCATCACCGTTGAGCACCTGGCACCACAAAACCTCATCCGAGACATCCGATGGATCGCCCATACCTCATAGTGTCCGGTCGCCGGCGCCGGTTCCATGATGAGGGGACTATTTTGGGCTGGGTCATGTAGGCAGCCCCGGATATCAGGGGCCCGGAAGTGAACGTACGACGTCGGCAGTTCCGTAACCAGCGCACGTCGCCTCCGCGACCGCCGGGGATTGCCGTGGAACAATAGTGCGGGCACCGGCAGTAAGGGGTAACAGGCGTGGATTCGTCCGCAGAGGCGTCATCGTTGGCGCAGGGGCTCCGCATTCTCCGGCTGGTGGTTGACCGGGAAAAACGCGGCCGGCAGCAGCCCGGCGTATCCCAGCTGGCGGCGGAACTGGACATGGACCAGGGCCGCGTGTCCCGGCTCGCGCAGGAGCTGTGCGATCTGGGCCTGCTGGAGCGGGCGGACCGGGGACCGTTCCTGACCGGGCCGCGGTTCTTCAGCCTGGCCGCTTCGCTCAACACCGGCTGGGTACGTGAAGCGAAGCCAGAACTGGAGTCGCTGGTTTCCGCCCTGGGGTTGCGGGCACGGCTCTCTATTCGGGACGGCTTCCGGGCGATCCTGTTGCGCACTTCCAGCAACGACGCCGGACTGGGCAGCTTCGTAGCGCCGGGGATGGTGACGCCGGTGTGGTGTACTGGTGCCGGGCGGGCCTTGCTCTGGGACCACGACAAGTCCGCCCTGGACCAGTTGCTGCACGAGGTGAACTTCATCGGGGTGGGTGGCCCCGGCGCCGCACATTCCATTGATGAAGTGTGGGACCTGATGGCCCGCGACGTCCCCAGGGGCTACGTCACTTCCGACGAGGAATTTGAGCACGACATTGTGGAAGTCGCCGTCCCTGTGCGGAAGACCGACGGCGCCATCCTCGCCTCGCTCAGCGTGCTGGGAAGCCGTGCCCAAATGGGACTGGATGCCGCGGGAGTTGCCACCGTTCTGCGTGGGGCAGCGGAGCGGCTGGGTTCCTTTGCTGCCAGCTAGTCCTGGATCCGCCTAGGCCCGGCTGCTTCGCGGCTGCCGGTACCCCAGCCTGGCCTCAAGCCATGTTCCCTGTGCCACCAAAGCCGCGGCGCACTCAGTCCGCCGCGGTTCCAGACGGGCTTTAGTGCCGACGATCTGCAGCGCTGCCGCCACCTCGCCCTTGAAGTCCCGGACGGGCACGGCCAGCGAATAGAGTCCCGGCTCCGCTTCCTCATCCACCACTGAGTAACCCCGCAAGCGCGCCGCGGCCAGCCGCGCAAGGAAGTCGTCGACGTCGGACGGGGTATTGGGGCCGTGCCGCACAAAGTCGACGCCGGCAAACACCGTCCGCACCTCGGTGTCCGATGACTCCCACAGTGCAGCCTGCCCGGCGTCGCTGCAGTACGCGGGGTAGGGCCTGCCCAGCCACGAGCCCACCAGGTTGCTGCTGGCCGGAACGCTTTCGCCGATGGTCACCGTGCCCGCGCCGTGCAGCACCCCAAGGAAGCAGGCCTCGTCGGTGTCTCGGGCCAAGTGCTCCAGAGCCACGGCACCGTCTGTATGCAGCCTCCGGGCGGTCAACTGCTGCGCATCGGTCAGGAGGGACCAATCCAGGGTGTACGTGCGCTCGCCAGTCCGGCTGAGGAATCCCTCCTGCTCACCGGTGCGGAGGTTCCGCGAGACCTGGCTGCGGTCTTTGTCCAGATCGGCGGCGATCCCTGCCACAGTGCCGCCGGCAAGTCCTGCGCCCTGCCGTGTACCCAATGCCAGGATGGCCAGCATGCCGCGGCCCATGCTGGAGGATTTCGACATAGGCCAGAGTCTAACGGAGGTGCCGTCAGCCAGCCCGGTCATAGTTCGCCATGATCATTAAATACATCTTGAATTGTTTATGATGAACAACGGACCCTTCCGCAAACTTCCGGAGTTCATGCCATGCCCCGCAATAGCACGCTATCCCGGCTTCTCGATGCCCGGGCGTACCTCACGGCCGACGGCGCCCTTGCCACCGAGCTGGAGGCGCGCGGCTGCAGCCTGGATGACCCGCTGTGGTCGGCCAAAGTCCTTTTGGAGCAGCCGCAGCTGATCCGCGATGTGCACCGCGACTACTTCGAGGCCGGCGCAAATGTGGCAACGACCGCCAGCTACCAGGCCACGCCGCTCGGGTTTTCGCAGCGCGGGCTTTCAGAAGACGCGGCGCTGGACCTCGTCAGGCTTTCGGTCCGCCTGGCCGATGAGGCCCGGCTCGAACACCTTGCCCGGAATCCGCAAGCAGGGCCGCTGCTGGTGGCCGGGTCGGTGGGCCCCTACGGCGCCTACCTCGCAGACGGCTCGGAGTACCGCGGGGACTATGTCCTGGATGCCGAAGCCTTTAAGGATTTCCACCGTCCGCGCATCGCGGCGCTGGTGGACGCCGGCGCCGACTTCCTGGCGTGCGAGACGCTTCCGTCCTTTGCCGAAGCAGAGGCGCTGCTGGCACTGACGGGGGAGTTCGACGTCGAATCCTGGTTCTCCTTCTCGCTGCGGGACGGAGCGCACATCAGTGACGGCACACCGCTGGCTGCGGTAGCGGAACTCTGCGGGTCCGATGATCGCGTGGTGGCCGTAGGTGTGAACTGCGTGCCGCTGCACCTGGTCCCGGCCGCCCTGGGAGCCCTCGGCGAGGCGGGCACCAAGCCGCTGGTCACGTACCCGAACTCCGGCGAATCCTATGACGCCGCCACGAAGACCTGGGCCGCCGGATCGGGCGCTGAAGGCGGGGCTTCCGGAGCAGGAGGCGTGCCAACAGGGCTTGCGGCAGGAGCCGGTGCCTGGCGGGAGCTCGGTGCCCGCATCCTGGGCGGCTGCTGCCGCACCACGCCGAGGGACATCGCTGCCCTCGCCGCCGCCCTGCCGCCCACCCCAAGTAGGTAGCAGCAGATGTCGTTTTGAGGCTCCATAACGACATCTACTGCTACTTAGTTGGGCGGCCGGGCACCCAGATTAGGGGCGCGTCGGACGGGCCCGCTCGACGTCGGCAGCGCTCTCCGACTGCCCCCGGGCGCTGAGCCCATTAATCACCTCGTCGATGTCGGCGTCGGGCCGGTTCTGGCTCAGCTTGGCCTTCGCCTCAACCCTGGAGATCACCAGCTCGATGCCCACGATCGCGCGCAACTGGCCGGCGATGTAGCGCTCTGGCGCGTCGTCCACGCTCCATGGATGGTCAAAGCCGGCCTCATGGACGCCGGTAAGGCGCCTGACCTGGCCCGCGAGCCATGCCGGATCCTCGTGGACCACCAGGGTGCCGTACACGTGGGCCGTGGAGTAGTTCCAGGTGGGCACCACGCGGCCGTGCTCAGCCTTGGATGCGTACCAGGAAGGCGAAACGTACGCGTCCGCGCCCTGGATGATCATGAGCGCTTCGCCGATGGCAGGCTCAGACCACTGTGCGTTGTTCCGGGCCAGATGCCCTTGCAGCGCGCCGTGCTCGCCCACCGCAGCATCGTAGACAAACGGCATCAGCGTAGCCAGCAGGCCCTGCGAGGTCATGGTGACCAGGTTGGCGGCCCCGGGTTGGTGGAGCAGGTCCTTGACGGCCTCGGGGCCAGGTTCGAAATGGGCAGGAACGTACATGATGCTAATCCTTTGCAGGTTGGAGGGTTCGGGGAGTGGGGAGGAAATCGGGCTGTGCGGCAGGCGGCTTGAGCCGGACCCGGACGGCGGCCCCCGCGCAGAGGATGACGGCAAAGCCGCCCACCATAGTGGCCCACGTCAGGGTTTCGCCCAGCAGCAGTCCGGCCCAGCAAATGGTCAGCACCGGCTGGATGAGCTGGACCTGGCTGACCTGGGCGATGGGGCCGATGGCCAGCCCGCGGTACCAGGCGAAAAAGCCCAGGAACATGCTCACCACGCCGAGGTAGGCAAAGGCGGCCCACTGGACCGGCGTCGCGGAAGGCGGCTGCAGCGAGACGGAGACGGCCGTCAGTGCCACCATCAGCGGCGAGGCCAGCACCAAAGCCCAGGACACGGTTTGCCACGCACCGAGCTCACGGGCCAGCAAACCGCCTTCGGCATAACCGACAGCGGCAGCCACCACCGCGCCGAGGAGCAGTACGTCAGCCCAGTGCAGTTGTCCGAAGCCGCCGGACTGCAGGGCGGCGAAGGCGACGGCGGCGAGGACTCCGACGGCGGTGATGAGCCAGAATGCCAGCGGCGGACGTTCGCGGCCGCGGAGGACAGCCGCCGTCGCGGTCGCGGCGGGGAGCAGGGCGATCACCACGGCGCCGTGGCTGGCTGGGGTGCTTGTCAGGGCAAAGGACGTGAGCAGCGGAAACCCGACGACGACGCCGGCGGCCACGACTGCCAGGCGCGCCCATTGCACGCCTCGGGGGAGCCGCTGCCGGGTAAGTGCGAGGGCGAAGGCTGCGAGGAGGGCGGCCACCACTGCGCGGCCGGAACCGATGAACAGCGGGGACAGGCCGGCGACGGCGACCTTGGTGAACGGAACGGTGAAGGAAAAGGCCGCTACTCCGATCAGGCCCAACCAGAGTCCGGTCGGCGGTGATGGGGATAGCACTATGCGTCCCGACTGAGTAGCGCTACTATTGTCTCTCATGAACTACGATAGCAGTTCCCGGATTGTGGCGCACTTGAAAAAATGGATCGCCGCAGCGGCGCCCGGTGCGAAACTGCCATCCACCCGTTCCCTGGTGGCCGAGTACCAAGCAAGTCCCGTCACAGTGCAGAAGGCCCTGCAGACCCTCACGGCACAGGGCCTGATTGAGAGTAGGCCCGGCGTCGGGACGTTCGTGCGGGCGGTCCGGACCGCGCGTCCGTCCGACTACGGCTGGCAGAGCGCGGCCCTCCGGTCACCGCTGGCGCCGCTTCCCCCTGCCTCCAGCACCATGCGCACGGTGGCCAACGATGCCATCTCCTTCCACTCCGGCTACCCGGACCGCGAACTCCTGCCAGAACGGCTGGTCCGTGCCGCCCTCGCCAGGGCAGCCCGCGGCGACGCAGCGCTATCCCGCCCGCCCGCAGCCGGTATGCCGGAACTGCAGTCGTGGTTCGCGCAGGAGCTTGGCGCCTTGACGCCTGCCGGGACCACACCGCCGAACCCGAGTGACGTCGTCGTACTTCCCGGCAGCCAAAGTGGGCTGAGTTCCATCTTCAGCGCACTCGCTGGCCGCGGACAGCCGCTGCTGATGGAATCACCGTCCTACTGGGGTGCCATCCTGGCTGCGGCCCAGGCCGGCGTGCGCGTGGTTCCGGTGCCCAGCGGGCCGGACGGTCCGGACACCGCGGAATTGGCCCGCGCCTTCGAGGAGACCGGCGCGCGGCTGTTCTACGCCCAGCCCAACTACGCAAATCCCACTGGTGCCCAGTGGTCAGCCGAACGGCGCGAACAGGTCCTGGACGTAGTGCGCGCGAAGGGCGCATTCCTTGTGGAGGACGACTGGGCCCACGACTTCGGCATCACCTCCAACCCGGTTCCAATCGCCTCCCGCGACGACTCCGGGCATGTGGTCTACCTGCGCTCGCTGACCAAGAGCGTTTCTCCGTCGATCCGTGTGGCCGCGGTGATCGCCCGCGGCCCGGCGCGAGAGCGCATCCTGGCGGACCGGGCGGCCGAGTCGATGTACGTCAGCGGCCTGCTGCAGGCGGCAGCGCTCGACGTCGTCACGCAGCCCGGGTGGCAGACGCACCTTCGCAGCCTCCGCCACCAGCTCGAAGCCCGACGCGACCTGCTGGTCACCAGCCTGCGCCGGCACGCGCCGCAGGCACACATCGAGCAGGTGCCCAAGGGTGGCCTGAACCTCTGGGCACGGCTTCCCGACGGGACCGACCTCGAACGCCTGACCCGCAATTGTGAAGCGGCCGGAGTGATCATCGCAGGCGGCAACGAGTGGTTTCCCGCCGAACCGGCCGGCCCGTTTATCCGCCTCAACTACTCGGGAACGAACCCGGGCGCCTTTCCCGAAGGCGCCCGGATCATCGGCCAGTCATTGGAGCGGAACAGGGGTTAGGGCTTCAGGGCGGCGCTCCATGCACACCAGCCCGGGCCGTGCGTCCCACGAGGGGACGGTGACGAACCCCCTTGATTCGTATAGCCGCGCGGCCTGTGTCCGCCAATCCCAAACTGAGAGGCGCACAACGCCGGTGCTCTCCCGCAGGACAGCATCAAGGAGCGCGGAGCCGATGCCGCGGCCGCGTACCTGCGGGTCAGCCCAAAGCCGCTTGATTTCGGTGGCACCGCGGGCCTTTGAGGCGATGGCGACTCCAACCGCTTCGGCGTCGATCTCCGCCAGGTACACCAACGCCGTTTTGAATACCGTTTCGGGGCAGTCGACCTCGGCTTGGTAGTTTGGCGGAAGTTCCTCATCCGGCCCCAGCGACGGAAGCGACAGGTTCACGGCCTTCTCATGCTCCGTTTGTCGCAAGTAAGTCCCAATGAGGCGTCCTACTTGCCTCGAATCCGGCCCGGTCAGGAGGGCACGTCGAACCGTGGGTTGAGACGGGGAAGCTGGCATGTATCCACTATTGCGCACCGGTCCGCCCGCGCCAACCGTCCCGCGGCCGAAAACCAGCCAGCGGAAGGCTGGCTGGAAGTCAGTAGGCTTAGGCCAGCAAGCCGAAGGACGATGGGTGGGGGTTGAACCGGTGACGGAGTTGGTTCGGTGGGCCCGGGCCTATTTTGGCGTCCAGGCGGTAGCCGGTGCCTGCTGGTGGGTTGCGGTCTTCATGTCGCCAGCAGTGCGTGAAGCGACCCTCGGAAATCTCGACCCGATTACCGTGGCCATTTTAGACATTCCACTGTTCGTCATTGCCTCAGCTATGGCCGCAGCAGGCGTCCGGGCTGCCGCGGTGGTGGGTGCCGGCTGGACGTGTGCCGTCGCCATCGCCATGGCGGTTTACGCCACGGTCACAACCGAAGCGGGTTGGGGCGTGCTCACCATGGGTGCCGCCGCCGGAGCTTCGCTGGCCTCGCTCGGCGTCATCCTGCGCGGGCGCGTACCGACCTCGTGGATCATCCGTGGTCCGTTCGCATTCCGTCCCGCCACTGTTCGCTCCAGCCCGGCAATCCACGTGCTTTCAACTTTCGGTCAAATCGTCCTTTTCTGGGGGTTTTTCCTGGCGATGATTCCGCTTGGCATCGCGTTTTTCGAACAGCGCTGGGCGGTGGCAATCCCCTTTCCCTCAGTGGCAGGTCCTGTGGGCGTGGGGGTTCTTGTACTCGCCAGCGCCCTGGGCATCTGGTCCGCAGTGGTGATGTCGGCCCTGGGAAATGGCACGCCGCTGCCGGCGGCGATGCCCAACCGCCTGGTGATCGCAGGCCCGTATCGCTGGATCCGCAACCCGATGGCCGTCGCAGGCATCGTCCAGGGCGCCGCGGTTGGCATCATCCTGCAGTCGTGGCTTGTTATCGCCTACGCGGTGGTTGGCTCCCTGGTATGGAACTATGTTGTCCGGCCGCTTGAGGAAGCTGACCTCCTGGACCGCTTCGGCGCAGACTTCGAGCGATACCGGGACACGGTGCGTTGCTGGGTGCCCCGCATACCGAAGGCCCCGCGCTCGCCGTCCCTGCTGTAGGACTCCTGTAGGCCGCCCGCTCGAAGACCGTGGCTCAGCCGCCCAGCAGGCTGTACGTGCTGATGACGTTGCCTTTGCTGGTCCTGTACTCATCCTTCAGGGTGAGGCGGGTGACGGGGTCGCCGTCCTCAAACAGGCGCCTGCCGCTGCCGGCCACTACCGGATGAGTCATCAGGGTGAGCTCGTCCAGCAGCCCTGCGAACAACAGCTGACGCGTGACGGAAATGCTGCCGAACACGGCGATCTCGCCGCCGTCGCGCTGTTTCAGCTCCGCGACAAAGTCTTCCAGCGGGCCCTGGATCAGGTGCGAGTTCTGCCACTCCAGCGGCTCAGGCAGAGTCCTGGAGGCCACAAACTTTTCCATCGGGTTGATGAAGCCGGCGAAGTCGTCGTCCACGGTCGCGTTGGGCCAGTAGCCCGCCCATTCCTGGTAGCTCACCCTGCCCAGGACTCCGGTGTCCACGCGCTCCATCATCTCCGTCATGCCCTTGCCCAGGTCTTCGTCGAAGCTGTCGAACTGCCAGAGGTTCGGGTCCGACACCACTCCATCAACGGAGTGGAACAGGCCAGCAGTTACTTTGCGCATGAGGACCTCCAAGAAGGGTGCGTACGGTGCGTATCGGTCCGGCGGCATGGCCGGACAAATCCACCGTATTCGGTGCTTCCTTGGCAGGGAAGGGCCGCGGAACCGGCTACTGTTCCGGCAGCTCGACCGGAATGCGTAACTTTAGGCCCAGTGGGCACCCGCCACCGGCGTAGATCCGAGGCCGGCGGCTTCGCAGGCGTCCGTAAATGACGCATTTTGGGCAGCCTTCCTTGGCACGGAAATCGCTCCCCGAGACGGCCTGGAGTTAGGTTCGTCACCACTGCCTGCGTGTTGCCCGAATCCGCGCTCCGGCAGCCCCATACTGGTGTTGATGCGGCCTGTCGCCGCAGCCCCCGGCCAGGCAGGAGGAAATGCGTGGAAACCCTGAAGAAGATTGTAAAGAACGAGTATTTTCCTGCTGCCGCGGTTCTCGTGGCAGTGGTGCTGTTTTGGGTCATCGCCATGTTCGGCGGGCTCTCGCTCCTGAACAATAACCAGCCGCCGATGGCTACCCTGACATGGCTGCTGTTCGTCTACGCGGCCGCAGTGCTGACACCGCTCGCCGGCGTCCTGGCCGCCATCAACCTGGTCCGCCGCTGGCAGCGCAACCGTCAGTACGCGCAGGCTGTGGCAGGCGTGCAGGATGATGTTGACCTGGCGGATGAGCCGGAAACTGCAGCGGAGCCTGCCGTTGTGCCGTCAGCCGAGCCCGAGCCTGTGCCGGTCCAGCGTGAGCAGGGCCGCCTCGAACCGCAGGGCCGTCCTGTGCCCAAGCAGCCGGCACCGAACCACCAGTCAACGAACCACCAGCCAACGCAGAACCGCCCGGCCAAGAGCCAGCCGCTCAAGAAGCCGGCCCAGTCGAAACAGCGCAAGAAAGCCGCGTAGCCCAGCCGCCAGCCAGGACTGGTGGTGAAAGCGGCCAGCCAGGACTGGTGGTGAAAGCGCCTACACTGCCAGCTCCACCCGGTTCCGCCCGGCCGCCTTGGCCGCATAGAGCGCCGCATCGGCTTCACCCAGGAGGGTCTCGGTGTCGGCCTGGTGATCCGCACTGTAGGCGGCGATGCCGGCGCTCAGCGTCAGCTGCCCACGAGGGTCGCCGGAGTGGGCCAGTTCCAGGTCGCGCACGCTGACCAGCGCCCGCTCCATAAAAGCCTTGGCGCCCAGCTGCGACTGGTTCGGCAGGACCAGCAGGAACTCTTCGCCCCCATACCGGTAGACGCCGTCGCTTTTGCGCGCCGCGCCCACCAAGGCCGCAGCCACGGCCCGGAGCGCGAGGTCGCCCGCCTGGTGCCCGTAGATATCGTTGTAGCTTTTGAAGTTGTCCACATCGCACATGGCCAGGCAGTAGACCTCCGCGTACCGCTGGCTACGGGCGTGCAGCTGCTCCAGGTCCTCTGCCAGCTTCAGTCGGTTGTGCAGGCCGGTGAGGGGGTCCGTCCTCGCCTGCTGCGACAGCACCTTACGGTAGTGGGCCAGGTCGGCGTGAAGCGTAGTCACTCGCAGCGCCACCAGCAGCCGCGCGTGCAGAACGAAAGGGTCCAGGGGTTTGGTGACGTAGTCGTCCGCGCCGGCCTCCAGCCCGGCGAGAACGTCGTCGCGGGACCCCTGCGAGGTCAGCAGCACCACGTAGGTGTAAAGGTCCGCGTCCCGCGCCCGGATGGCCCGGCACAGCGCCAGCCCATCCATCCCCGGCATCATCCAGTCCGTGACCACCACGTCCGGCTGGTGTTCCAGGTACAGCGCCCACGCCTCGTCGCCGTCGGCCGCCGCCAGGCAGTCATGCCCGTAGCGTTCGACGGCGGCCCTGGCCACTAAGAGCGAGCCCGGGTCGTCATCTGCCACCAGGACTTTCACTGCGCCACCTCCAGTGCTTGATCGAGTTCGAAGTTCACCCGCGCGAGCTCAGCCTCCAGCCTGCTGACCAGTTGCGGGCCGCCGTCGTGATTTCCGTTGCGCCCCATCTCTTCCAGCTGGCCGCACAGGCTGGCCACGGCCGTTGCTCCAATGTTGGCCGCCGCGCCCTTCAACGTGTGCGCGGCCTGCGCCAGGGCCAGGCCGCCGCCATTGTGCACGGACTCCCGCAACACTGCGAGCCGGGCCGGAACGTCCTTCCGGAACGCCGCCGCGGCGGCCGGCAGCAGGCCCAGGCCATCCTCCGGGCCGAGGCCCCGCAGCATGGCCAGCCGGTCCGGATCCACCGACGGCGGTCCGCCGCCCGTGACAGCCAGCAGCTGGGGAGCCAGATCGGGTACCCAACGGGCCAGCGCGGCCTCCAGTTCCGCAGCGTCCACGGGCTTGGAGAGATAATCGTCCATGCCCGCAGCCAGACAGCGTTCCCGGTCGCCGTCGAGGGCGCCGGCAGTCATGGCGATGATGGGAAGGCGGCTCCGCTTGCCCTCGCGTTCCCTGATGACCCGGGTAGCCTCGAAGCCGTCCATGACCGGCATGTGGCAGTCCATCAAAATGGCGGCGTACTGGCTTCGGGCGGTGGCTGCGACCGCCTCGGCGCCGTCTGCCACTACGTCCACGGCATAGCCGAATTTGGTCACGGTGGCCCGGGCCACCAGCTGGTTCACCGCGTTGTCCTCCACCACCAGGATGCGGCCGCGGGAGGGCGCCTCCGCCATGGTCAGCTCAGCGGAGGACTGCTCCGGGACCGACCCGGCAGGCGCAGCGGGGTCCGCGGCGAGTTCCCGGGTGGACATCAGGCGTACCAGGCGGTTATAGAACTCGGAGCTGCGTACCGGCTTCATGAGCCATTCGCGCACCCCTGCGGCGGCGATCTCCGCTGCGTTGACCTGCATCGTAGAGGTCAGCATGATCAGTTGGATGTTAGCCAGGCCGGCGTCGGCCTTCATGGTGCGGGCGAGCTCCAGGCCATCGGTGTCCGGCATGCAGAGGTCAAGCACGGCGAGGTCGAACGGCTTCCCCGCGGCTGATGCCTCGCGTGCCCGGGCGAGGGCAGCTTTGGCGTCGGGAACCGCTTCCGGCTGGAGCTTCCAGCCGCGGAGCTGGGATTCCAGCACCAGGCGGTTGGTGGCGTTGTCGTCCACCACCAGCACCCTCAGCCCCGTGAGGAAGCCGGCTGCGGGAACAGGATCGGTCGACGGCGGTGCCACCGGCAGTGGGATCCGGAACCAGAACCTGCTGCCTTCCCCGGGCACGCTTTCCAGCGCGATCTCGCCACCCATGGCCTCAGTCAGCCGACGGCAGATGGCCAGGCCCAGGCCGGTGCCCCCGTAGCGGCGGGTAGTGGAGGCGTCCGCCTGCGAGAAGGACTCGAACAGCCTCGCATGATGGGCGGGATCAATGCCGATACCGGTATCACGGACTTCGAAGCAGACCATCGCGGTGGTGCCGGGCTTGGTGTCAGGCTTCTCCACCTTCACCTGGATGGACACCTCCCCGGCCGCGGTGAACTTCACGGCGTTGGAAGCGAGGTTTAGCAGGATCTGGCGGATCCGCCCGGAATCCCCGTTCAGCCTGGCGGGAACATCGGCTTGGCAGTAGGCGATGAGTTCCAGGTTCTTGGCCTGCGCCGGCTCTGTCAGCAGGCCTGCCACTTCCTCCACGAGCATGCGGGGATCGAACGGCCGGACGTCCAAATCCACCTTGCCGGCCTCCAGTTTGGAGAAGTCCAGGATGTCGTTGATGAGGGCAAGCAGCGCTTCACCGGCACCCTTGACGCCTTGGGCATATTGCTTCTGTGTCTCGTCCAGGGGCGTCTCAAGGAGTAGGGCGGTCAGTCCCACCACGCCGTTCATGGGTGTGCGGATCTCGTGGCTCATGGTGGCCAGGAACTCTGATTTGAGCCGGCTTGATTCCAGCGCGGCTTCCCGCGCCGCCTGCAGCTCCTGTTCGGCGGCCCGGCGCAGGGTGATGTCCCTGGCAATAACGGCGACCCCGCGCACGTTCCCGGCCTCACGGATGGGGGAGATGGTCAGCGACACCGGGATGACTGTCCCGTCCTTGCGTAGGTGCTCGATCTCGAAGCTCATGGCTTCGCCGCTGTCGCGAAGCTGCTCGAACACTTCATCATCCGCGGCTGTGCTGTCCGGCGGCAGCAGGAACCGGGCGTCGCGGCCCAGCGCTTCCGCGGCCATGTAGCCGTACTGCCGCTCCGCCCCCGGGTTCCAGCTGGTGATGATGCCCTCCGGCGTAGTGCTGAAGATGGCGTCCGAGGAGGACTTGACGATCGCGCCCAGTCCCTCGAGCTCCGCCGTCCGGGCAGCAACTTCCTGCTCCAGTCCGGTGGTGAGGGTGAGGTTTTCTATGATGATCAGGACCTGGCGGACCAGGATGCAGGCGACGGTGATTCTTGCCACCACCAGCAGGAAGGCGCTCATTTCGCTGACGTGCGGGGCCGCAACCATGATCACGGCCACCAGGATCGGAACGTAGGGCAGCAGCTCCAGGGCCAGTGCAAAGGCCTTGCGGTCCGGCCGCGGTTTCTCGGCATAGGGGAGCAGCGGTGCGAGCGCAATCAGGAGGAAGGCGCCAATCCATCCCAAGGCCAGCGGTGATCCGGTGACGCCCGCGACGCCTTCGAACGTCAGCCGCACATAGATGCTGTCCGTGATGGTGAGGACCAGCAGGCCGCCGCCGAAACACAGCCACGGCAGGCGCTCACCGGGCTGCCTGCGCATTCCGAGGACCAGCACCAGGGACGTCATGACCACGTCCACCACAGGGTAGCCCATGGACGTGAGCCGGGTCAGGAAGTCGCCTTCCGCGCTGAAGGCCGGGCCCAACGCCGTATACCAGCTGACCACCAGGACGGAGCCAGCGATCACAGCGGCGTCCAAGGCAGTCCGGACCATCCCCACCCGGGTGGTGCCGCCGGGACGCTTAAAGCTGAAGAGGGCGATGGCGGCCGGCACGGAATAGGACAGGAACAGGGCGTCAGCCAGGGAGGGGAAGGGGTAGACGTGGTTGTTGGTGAGGCCGAAGTACGTCCAGACGAGCATGCCGGCCGCCCAAACGTAGGCTGCCACCGACATCAGGGTCCAGGCCCGGGCATTCACGCCGCCGCGGCGTGCGGCGTGTGCGCAGCTTCGACCAGCCAGGATCGCGGCCAGGAGGATGGAGAAATCACCCGCCACGATGGCGGTTGCAGTGCTGCTGTTGGCAGCAAAATATAGCCCTAGAACCGCCATCACCACGGCACCAAGCGCAATCAGCCAACCCAGTTTGGCCGTGCGCCTGCCAGTGGCGGGACGATGTTCCAGGAGACCTGTCTGAGACACGCGGATCCCTCCCCATAGGTGCGCCCTTTACCCATAAAAACGTGAGACCTGGGCCCGCCCGAGACCTGGGCGGAGACGCACCCCTATGATATCCCTCACACCTCAAGAGCGCCGTACTTTGCGTCCACGTGGACCACGTCCCGGCCGGCGCGCTGGAGCAGGCTGGCAGCCACCCCGGAGCGGTACCCGGTGGCGCAGTGCACCCACACCCTGCCGTCTGGAATCTCGGCCATCCGCCCCAGCAGCTCATGCAGCGGGATGTTGACCGCCCCGGCCACGTGGCCGCCGTCGTACTCGTCCGTCCGCCGCACATCCAGCACCACATCTCCGGCGGCTCGCCCGTGCTCCAGTTCGGCCCAGCCCACCAGTGGATAGTGCGCGACGGCGGTGCCCGGCGCAAGTGCCGACGGCTCGGTTCCGATAGCGGCGTCGGGGGAGTCGATGCCGATCCGGGAGAGGTCCCGGATGGCCTTTTCGACGTCGTCGCGGGCTCCCACCAGCGTCAGTTGCCGGTTCCACGGCAGGACCCAGCCCAGGTAGGCGGTGAAGCTGGAACCGCGGCCGTACTCAAAGCTGACAGAACCCTGCAGGTGGCTGCTGGCGAAGGCCACCCGGTGGCGGAGGTCCACCACCCATTCACCGTCTGCCAGCCGGTGGGTGAGCTCGTCCGGATCCAACGACTCCGGTACGGCAAGGTCCGGGGCGTCCGGGCCCCTCCGGTTGGCCGGGGCCATGTGCGCGTAATAGGACGGGTAGGCGGTGAGGTTGCTGATGAGCTCCCGTACAAAGTGCTCCTCGTCAGGATCCGTGAAGGCGTGGTTGGTTCCCTGCTGCTCGCCGATGGTGGAGCCGTAAACGCCCGACGCCGGCCCGGACGAACAGAAGGAGCCGAACCCGTGCGTGGGGTAGAGGGCTGCGTCCGGCCTGGCCTCGGCGGCGAGGCGGCGGACCGAGGAATACTGCGCGTGGGTCAGCTGTTCGGTGTCGCCATCATTGACCAGATCCGTCCTGCCCACCGATCCGTACAGCAGGCTGCCGCCCGAAAACACCGCCTGTTCCCGGCCGTCCGTCACCACATAACTGAGGTGGTGGTGGGTGTGGCCCGGCGTGGCCACCGCCTTCACGGTGAGCCGGCCCACCTGGACCGTGCCGCCGTCGGCCATCTCCACGCGTTCAAACTCGACGGCGTCCGCTCCGTTCACGAGGTAGGCGGCGCCGTGGGCGCGGGCCAGGATGAGCCCGCCGGTGAGGTAGTCGTTGTGCAGGTGGGTTTCGGCAACGTGCGTGATCCTGACGTTGGCTTCCGCGGCAGCGGCCTCCACCCGGTCCGTGTCCCGCTGCGGATCGATGACCAGCGCCACCTGCCCGTCATGGACCAGGTAGCTGCGGTCCCCGAGCGGCCGGGTTTCGATGACAACGACGTCCATAGATTCATTGTCCTCGCATGCGGGATTCGCGGCTGTGCCTTGCTTGGGTGGGCGTGATGCCCTCGTTCAGGAGCGGTCCGTGCGGGCATCGAGCGCATCGATTGCCTGTTTGGCCTGCCGAACGGCCAGCTCCAGCCGGCTCCCATTTTCCGGCAGTGAGAACAGGTAGCCCTGCAGCGAATCGCACTCCAGCGCCGTCAGGTAGTCGGCCTGCGTCGCCGTCTCCACACCCTCGGCGGTGACGGTCAGGCCCAGGCTGTGGGCCATATTGATCATCGAGCTGAGGATGGGCAGCCGTTCCTCGCCGGTCCGTACCATGGACACAAAGGTCCGGTCGATTTTGACGGTGTCGACGGGGAGTTCCTGCAGCCGGCCCAGCGAGGAGTAGCCGGTGCCGAAGTCATCCAGTGCCACCCGAACGCCGGCCTCGCGCAGGCTGCTCAGCTGCCTGATCAGGCTTTGGTCGGCGTCGAAAAATACACTCTCGGTCACTTCCAGGACCAGCTGGTAGGCGCCCACACCGGCGGCCTCGGTGAGGCGGAGGACGCCGTCGGCAAAGTGGGCGTCCTGCAGCTGCACTCCGGAAACGTTCACCGCGAGCGAGCGTGTGGGGTCCTCGCTCAGCCACGACGCCAGCTGCACCAGGCCGAGCGCCATCACTTCCTCACCGATCTCGCTGATCAGCCCACTGCGTTCCGCCAAGGGGATAAAGACCGACGGCGGGACGCGCTCGCCGCCGCGGTCCCACCTGGCCAGCGCCTCGAACTGCACTACCTGCCCCATCCGCGGGGACACGATGGGCTGGAAGGCGACGGAGATTTCGCCGCGCGGCACGGCCAACTGGAGCCCGGCCTCCATGTCCGTGCGCTGCACGAGGGCTGTCATCATCTCGGGGTGGAACCGCAGGAAACGGTTCTTGCCCGCGGCCTTGGCCGCATACATGGCAATGTCGGCCTGGCGGAGCAGTTCGGACGGGCCAATGGCATCCGCGCTGGCCGATGCCAGCCCAAGGCTCAGGCTGGGGCGGAACACGGTGCCGCTGATGGTTACGGGAACGTGCAGGCACCTGACGATGCAAGCCGCGATGGCATCGGCGTCGGGGCAGGCGGTCAGCAGCACCACGAACTCGTCCCCGCCCAGCCTGGCCACCACATCCGCGGTGGGGACACAGCCACGGAGCCTGCGGGCCACTTCCACCAACATGTCGTCGCCGGCCTGATGGCCCAGGATGTCGTTGACTTCCTTGAAATCGTCCAGGTCGATCAGGAGCACGTCCACGGTCTTGAGGCGGGGTTCGCGCAGGGCTGTGGCCACTCCATCGTTGAAGACTGCCCGGTTGGCCAGCCCGGTCAAGGGATCCTGGAAGGCCAGCGCCCGGAGTTTCTCGGCCTGGGCGGCGAGGTCCAGCATGGCCTGCTGTGCCTGTTCCTGGGCTTTCCGGCGCGGGGTGACGTCGCGGAAGCTCCACACCCTGCCGACGATCTTTTCGCCCACGCGCCTCGGTCGGGAGTATCGTTCAAAGGTCCGGCCGTCCTTGAAATCCAGCACGTCATGGCTTTCCGTATCCGGGCTGGACGCTACTTCGTTGAGCCGCGCGATGAAAGCCTCAGGATCCTCAATCTGGGAGACGATCAGCCGCATGACGGGCTCTTCACTTTCGCCTTCCAGAAGCTCGGGCGAGATGCCCCACATCTTCAGAAACTGGTCATTGAACCCGGCCACACTGCCGTCCGAGCTGATCACCAGGATGCCGTCCGCGGTGGATTCGAGGGTTGCCGTCAGCAGCGACATGGCTTCGCGCAGGTCTGCGTCAGCAGCCTTCCGGTGGGAGGTGCTGCGGATCGACACCAGCAGTTGGGGGCCATCGTCGGTTTCCAGCAAGGCGCCGGCCATCTCGGCTGCGAACTCGGTGCCGTCACTGTGAAGGCCAAAAACTTCACGTGGCGGGATCGGCTCCAGGTCCCTGAGGCGCCGGAAGATCTGCTCGATCTCGTTCCGGAAGCCCTCCGACAGCAAGGTCCGGTGGTCACTCCCCACGAGCTCATCGGCCGCGACGCCGAACAGCCGGGACGCTGCGGCGTTGGCGATCCGGATGCTGCCGTCTTTGGCTATCGCCAGTAGGGCATCGGGACTGGCCTCGAACATGGCGTGGCTCCCCGTGGGGTCACCAGCAACGCGCGGCGAACCGCCCGCCTGGGAAGTCCCCGGCGCGGCAGCGTCATCGCCAAAAGCTCCTACCGGCAAATCTTCGCTGTGCCGTCCCGAACCCCCCATGACCCAATCACCCCCACGCACATCATAAAGTGCGAATCCGGGATATCAATGCGGCAGGTGGAATCGGTTTCCTGTTCTGTGCGCAATATGGCGGGCATGGCAAAGGCGCCGTCCCCTGTCCGGGGGAGCGGCGCCTTTTCGCCTCAAGGACGTACGTGTCAGACGCGGCTGCCGCGCCTTGTGACTGCGCCGTAGATGAGCAGGACAATGATGGAGCCCAGGATGGCCAGCAGCCAGGTGCGCAGGTCGAAGAATTCGGCCAGTCCGCCCCCAAAGATCAGGGAGCCGATCCAGCCGCCCAGGATAGCGCCGACCACACCCAGGACGAGGGTGATGAGCCAGCCTCCTCCTTGCCTGCCGGGCAGGATTGCCTTGGCAATCGCTCCAGCTATCAGGCCCAAAATGAGAAATCCAAGAATTCCCATGATCACACTTCCTTGTCGATTTAATTGGTGCCGACGCCTCACCCCGTGATCCAATTCAATCAGTGTGCTTACTACTCCGCAAGGACTCCCCGATATCAAAAAGGCGACAATTAGCCCGTTGGCGCCCCAGTTTGCGGGACTATTGGCCCCGGCGGGGCGCGAAAAGCCCGAAATCGCGCGGCGGCTGGCCCGCGAATCCTTCAATAGTTACGCATTTTAGGTCAGGGCCGCGCTCTGACTTGCAGGCTCGGCCAAAGGAACCCGTGGGCGTGGGCCCTGCGCAAGCATCGGCTCACCACTGATCACTGAGCGATAATGCCGTACCAGTTCAGCGCTGAGCGCAGGCCACGTCCGGTCCTGGACCGAGGCATGGGCCGCCTCTGCGAACGCGCGGCGCTTGGCGTCATCGCCAATCAGGTCCATGACATGTCCGCGCAGTCCAGCCAAATCACCGGGCTGGTACAGCCACCCGGTGCGGGAGTTCTCCACCAGGTCCAGGGGACCGCCGCGTCCGGTGGCAACCACGGGAACGCCCGATGCCATGGCCTCCTGGATGGTTTGGCAGAACGTCTCAAACTCACCGGGATGGACAAAAAGATCGAAGGAGGCCACCGCGCGTGCAAGCTGTTCGCCGCCGAGGAATCCTGTGAACGTGGCGTTCGGCAGGGCTTCCTCGAGGGTTGCCCGCTGCGGGCCGTCGCCCACGATCACCAGCTTTGTATTGGGCACATTGGCCAGCGCGGCCAGGTCCTCGACCTGCTTCTCGATGGCCAGCCGGCCCACATACCCGATGATCCGCTCACCGCCGGGCGCCACGGTAGCCCGCCACCTGTCGTCGCGCTTTCCAGGCGAAAACCGGGCCGTGTCCACACCGCGCCGCCACATGTCCACGCGCGGAATGCCGCGGCCGCGGAGCTGGTTCAGGGCGAAGGTGGACGGGACCAGCGTCCGGGTGGCCAGCAGGTGGATGTTCTCCACCCGGTTCCAGGCCCAGTTCTCCAGGAACGGCACCCCGTACCGGGCGGCGTAACTGGGGACTTCGGTCTGGTAGATGGCGACGGTGGGGATGCCCAGCTGGTGCGCCGCCTGCACCGCGCGCCAGCCCAGGACAAAGGGTGATGCCAGGTGGACGACGTCGGGTGCGTAGTCGGCAAGGATTCGCTTGACCCGGTACACACCGCCCATCGCCACGCGCACATTGGTGTACCCGGCCAGCGGCACTGAGGGAAGCCGGTGCACCAATGCACCGTTCACAGCCTCTGGGACCGCGGTGTCCCTGGTGTCCAGTGTTGAGGGGGCAATCACCAGGACCTCGTGGCCCCGTTCCTCCAGGTGCTCCAGCACCCGCAGGATGGAGTGGGTCACCCCGTTCATCAGTGGCAGGAATGATTCAGCGACAATTGCGATCCTCACCCCTCCACGGTGGGTGCCCGGGCTGACGGTCCGGGGTCGCGGGAGTAGAGCGCAGGGAAAGCTTGGGTTAACAGATCAGAGGCGCCTGGTGGCACCGGGCGCACGGCCAGGGCCCGGGATCTTTATTCAGCCTGTTGGCCAAGGATCTCGCGGGCAATCCGCTGGGCCTCAAGCTCTTCGGGGCCAACGGTGTTTCCCCGCAGGTATCCGGCGCTGGCGATGATGTGCCGCAGCTCAGCTTCTGTCCTCGGTGAGCCGACGCCGTGGTGGGCCATGGCATGGCAGTTGGCGCACAGCGGAACGAGGTCCGTGAGCGGGTCCAGCACGTAGTCGTTCCCCAGTTGGGAAGCGGGTACCACGTGGTGGACCTGGATGAAGTCCGCGCCAATTTCGCCGTAGGCCATCTCGAAGGAGAACCCGCAGGCCGCGCAGTTGATGCCACGATGCGCGATGCAGGCCCGCCGTGCCTCGGGGTCGCGTTCGTGCCGGTTGACCGCGACGCGTGCGACAGCATTGTCGGGGTAGGTGCCGGGAACAGGTTGTGTCGCGTCAGTTCCCTGCGACGGGCCGTAGCTGGTCCAGACGGCCCGGATGGCCGCAGCATCGCCGGGCCCGAGTTCCAGGCCGGCGACGTCGGCGGTATCCCACGCGACATCGGGCATCACCTCCCGGAGAAGTCCTGCAGGAACCTGGTCGCCGAGGGGCAGCAGCGCGTCGAAGGCAACCTGCACCGTAAATCCGGGATGGTCCGGGGCGGCGTCGGGTTCGGGCGGCCCTGGTTCTTCCAGGGGCTCCCGCTGCTGGGACAGCACCACGCCGTGACCGATCAGCCCGGGAGCGTGGTCTCCCACGACGAGCAGCCACACGTCGGTGCCGGTGGCAAAGCCGCGGCGCACGCTCCAGGGCTCAAGGTGCAGCCCTGTATCGGCGACTTGTTCAACAACCGCCGCGTAGTTCCAGCGGTTCCAGCGGACCGGGTCCCAGCCCAGGATGATGGTGCTCATGCGCCCATTGTTCCAGTGCCCGGCCTGTGGAGCGGCTGGAATGCTCCATTAGTCCTGCGGCTCGTGTTCGGTGGGGCGGCCCCCAGCACCGCCCCACCCAACATGGCCCTTAGCCGAGCTTGCGCATCGGGTCTGGCCAGTTGCCCACAGTCGAGATGATGCAGGCGCGGTTGATCACAGTGATGGTGATGGACATGACGGTGTCTCCTGACTGAATGTGGTTTCCGCGCACCGATGGTGGGCGGTGGTCATGTTCTGCCGCGAAATGGGCAGGGGTGACCTGTTCAGTCGGGTGAGGACCCCGGATCGAAGGAAGGGCCGGCCGGCAACGTCTCGGCGCCGGACATCTTTGGTCCGTTTACGGCAGCGGGGAGTGCTGTCCAGGACCCACCAAGGTCGGCCGCGCCGTCGGCGCCTCCGGCCGACCCGGAGCTGGCCGTCCCCGCTGCATTAACCGCGGCCGGCAGATCAAGCCTGCCGGGAATGTGGTCCCGGTCTTCCGGCCCGGAAGGGCTGGCCGTTGCCGCGGCAGGCGAGGCCACTCCGGGGCGGTCCTGGGCGGGGGTGAACCCGAAGCCCAAGGTATTGGATTCGACGGCGACATTCGCCGGTTCCGTTGGTGTCGCGATGATGTTGGCAGCCGCCGAGCCCTGGGTGCCAACGCCATCAGCCGCGACAGCGTCCGACGCCGGGAGGCTGGGAGCCGCGGTGGGCGCACGGCCGGGTGCCGGCGTCGGGAGCGGTGGCGGGCTGGGCAACGGAGCTATCCCTGGAACGGGCGCCAGGTCCGGGAGCGGCAAAGGCAGGGGCGCGGGCAGGGGTTCCGGCAGCAGCGGCGGCAACTGGTCGGGCAAAGGCAGGACGTCGGTCAGGGGAAGCGGAAGGGGCGCCTGCACCAGGGGCAACTCTGGAAGCGAGGGCGCGAGGTCGGTGACTGTATCGACAGTGCCGGAGACCACCGGCAGGGCGGGTGCGGCCAACGGAGTGACGACGCCTGTTGCTGAATTCGTGACCGAGGTTGCGGTGGCCTCTGCAAGTTCGCCGGCGCTGACAACGGGGGGAGGCTCAATGGCCGGGAGCGGCTCGGCAAGAGGGGACGCCGCGGGCTTAAGGAGATCCCCGGCGTCCGGGGCGAGGCTGGATGCGGTGGCTGCTCCGGCTCCCCACACAAGCCAAGCCACCGCGGCAAGGAGGGCAAGCAGAAGGGGCCGGACGGCGGAGCGGCATCGGGCTTTCGGTGTCGCTCCCATCCCATCCCCCCTCTCGATGTGGACAACAGGCTACGCCGAGTGGCGCCGTCCGTCGACCCCCTAAATGCCCCTTCTTAGCGGTCCCGCAAAGAAGGGGAGGAAAAAATACTAAGTAGGCTTTTCTTTCGATGATAAGCATGCTTATCGTATAGGGGCAGTTATAGCGGAAACCTCAAGAAGATGGGGCGGATGCCAGCCTTTCCGGACACCGATGTAGTTCGGGTTGGTGGATCAACCGCAAGCCAGGAAACCATCCAAAGGAGAAGTCATGCTCACGAGGGAAAACATCGAAAACCTGCTCAATCGGGGTGGAAACGTCATCGGAGCCGACGGCGAGAAGATCGGCTCGATCGGCCAGTTGTACGCCGACGACGACACGGGCGAGCCCACCTGGGTCACCGTCAAGACCGGGCTCTTCGGCACACACGAGTCGTTCGTTCCGGTGGAAGGCGCCCGGGCCGAAGGCGATGACCTCGTGGTCCCGTACACGAAAGACCATGTTAAAGGCGCCCCGCGGGTGGATACGGACGGGCACCTTGAACCCGAGGAAGAGGACCGTCTCTACGCCCACTACGAACGCGAGGCCCGAACATACTCCGAGACGCGCTCCGATACCGACAGGGACACCGACTATGCAGGCGATGCCGACCTGAATGCGGGCACCCGGGCTGCCGGCGCCGTCGGCCACGACACGTCGGGTCCCACGACGGACGACGCCATGACCCGCTCCGAAGAGCGCCTGCGCGTCGGCACAGAGCGGCAGGCCGCAGGCCGCGTCCGGCTTCGGAAGTACGTCACCACGGAGAATGTCACCAAGACTGTGCCCGTGCAGCGCGAGGAAGTCCGCTTGGAGCGCGAGCCGATCACGGAAGCCAACCGTGGAGCGGCCATGTCCGGTCCGGACATCAGTGAAGAGGAACACGAGGTGACCCTCCACGAGGAACGCCCCGTGGTCGAGAAGGAAACCGTTCCGGTGGAGCGGGTACGCCTCGACAAGGACGTGGTCACGGATGACGTCACGGTCCATGACGAAGTCCGCAAGGAGCGCATCGAGACGGACGGTCTTGAGGGCAAGCGCGACATCGACGACATGCGCCGCTGACGCACCTCCGGGGGCCGTCGGCTGACAGCCGCTGACTTCCGGGTGTCTCGTGCACGGTCGACGCCGGGAGCCGCCGTGAGCGGCCCCGGCGTCTTCGTGCCGCCGTCGTGATTGCCGTTACTTGCCGTTACTTGCCGCAGAAATTTTAGGAGGCACAAGGAAAGCCGGTGCAGCTGTCCGCGTCACCGCGCCAACTGCACCAGCCCTTAGGACGAATATTCAGAATTTATTGAACTAACCTCATACGCGGCTCCTATTTCCCGGGTTCGGTTCCGGGTTACCTTCTGTCGCTGGCCATGTTGCGGGACAACAGCCAGCCACCAGCAATCATCGCAACGCCCAGCACCAGGTGCGCCCAGTTGTCAGCCATGTTGAACGACAGGAAATTGGCTGCCGAATCAACACCCACACTGAGCCCAAAAATGGCAAGGACGATGTACAGCGCGCCGGCGCCCAAGAGGAAATTACGCGCGCCATGTTCGGTCCGGGACATCGCCCAGCCCGTTGCGCCGATGGCCAGTTGCACAATATTGAGCAGCATGGACACCTGGAACAAACCAAGGAACATGGCGTGGGAATCAGGCCCAAGGAACATCAATTCGCTGTACTGCGTGGTGACGCCCGGGACAAAGCCCAGGATGCCCACCACGACCAAGAGAATACCTACACCCATGCCGGCATTCTGGACGTCTGCGCGCCCGAAATGAACGCCGTGTGCATGTGGGGATGCGGTAGTCATTTTTCTGCCTCCAACCACTGATTGCGGACATTCCAATTTTACGGCTGACGTGTGAAAAAAGCGCTGTAGGGCCATGGCGCGGGCCAACTGGCGCACTGCAGCTACGAACTCTGGTGAGCCGGGTCTCGTAGGCGCGTTAAGCCTGTCGCAGACCCGTGGGAAGGCCGCTCCGTGACACCATGGAACACGATGAAACTGCGCGCTGATCAGACCGGAGACCGAGGCCTTCCCATGCCCTTATGGCTGCAGGGGGCGCTTGAAACGGCGCAGGCAGCCATCATTTCGGCCCTCGTGGTGATCGCGCCGATCATCGCCGTCTGGGCTACCGCCGGTTTCCAGAACGCCGAGTTCGACGTCCTGGCCAGGCTTGCGGGCCAGGCGTGGCTGCTGATCCACGGCGTTCCCCTGGTACTGGCCGACGTCGGGTCTGGCGCGGCCGGCAGCGCAGGGTCCGGCATGCTGACCCTGGTTCCCCTCGGACTGACACTGATCCCGTTCCTGCTCGCGTGGCGGGCAGGACGGCGGCTGGCGCGCGCTTCGTACACTGACCAGCTATGGCAGGCCCTGCTGGGGTCCTGGATGGTCTATGCCGCCTTCGGCGCGGCCACCGGATTCGTGTGCCGTACCGCCGACGTCGTCATCAACCTCTGGTACGCCATGCTGGTCCCGCTGATCCCTTACGCACTGGGGATGGTGGTGGGTGCCCGGCGCGAGGCAGGGTCGTGGAGCCGGCTGATCGGTGTGGACGCCGTGGCCTGGATCTCCCGCACCAGCCAGCATTCCCGCTGGGCTGGTTCCTATCTGGCCTCCGCAGCCAAGGCCGGATTCGTGGCGTTGGCATCGGCGCTGGCGCTCGCGTGCGTGTTACTTGCTACGGACCTGTTTATTCATTGGAACCTGGTGGTGGCGGTCTATGAAGCGCTCGACGCCGGCGCCCTGGGAGGTGCGGCGCTGACCATCGCGCAACTCGGGTACCTCCCCAACCTCGCCGTCTTTGCCCTCGCCTGGACATCCGGAGCCGGGTTTGCCATGGGCGTTGGTTCGCAGGTGGGCCCGCTCGGAACCGCCACCGGGCCCCTGCCGTCCATTCCCGTCTTCGCTGCCATCCCTGCAGGTTCGCTGGACTACGGGTTTGTGGCGCTGGTGGTGCCGGTTCTGGCGGGCTCGCTGGCGGGCTGGTGGTTCCTGCGCGAAGGGGAGAACCACTTCGACGAGTGGCTTTCCATCAAGATCCACGCCCGCTGGTTCACAGCGACCGTGTCGACGCTGGCGCTCGGCGTGCTGGTCGGTGTAGTCGCCGGGTTGCTGTCCGCGGCACTGGCCTGGCTGGCACGCGGCTCAGCCGGCCTGGGACGCCTAACGGATATCGGGCCGGACCCGCTGTGGACCGCAGCCTGGGTGGCCGCTGAGGTGGGCATCGGCGTCGTGATCGGGTACGCGGCAGGCCCGTGGTTGGAACGCCAGCAGCAGGTGGAAGAGGAAGCGGAGCTGGCGCTCTAGCTGCCGGCGGCGTCAGGGCAGGCGCGGCAGCGAGTTCTCCATCTGTACCCTGCAGGAGGACATCGCCTGGTCCGTGATGGCCTGTCGGATGCACTGCTGGTAATCGCGGAACTCATCGAAGAACACGGACGCTGCCAGGATGACCACCACCATGACCAGGGAAACCACCAGCCCGGAGATGGTGCCGACCAGCACTAGCTTGGACTCCTTGAGCCGGACCGCGCGGATCAGCAGCAGAATGCCCAGGACAAAGCTCGCTGCCGTCAGGATGCCGGTGAGCCAGAGGTAGCTGACGTCGAGCTGGAAGACGAAAAAGGCTCCCAGCACGGTGACGATGAACGCCCGGAACAGATTGTGCGTGGTGCTCAGCGAGCTCTTGGCTGCCTCGCTGAGCGGTGGTTTGGTCCGCTGCCGACCAGCGGGTTCCGGGAGGGAGTTCATGTTTTCAAGCCTACGCGAGCCTGCCCATAAGCTAGACCCATGCGCATCGTAGTCCTCGTATCCGGTACTGGCTCCAATCTCCAGGCAGTCATCGACGCCGTCAAATCCGGGGAGCTGGACGTGGAGATCGCTGCCGTGGGCTCCGACCGCGAGGGGACATACGGCGTCGAACGCGCTTCCGAGGCGGGACTGGAGACATTCGTGGTCAACTTCAACTCGTTCCCCACCCGCGCCGAATGGGATGAAGCGCTGACCGCGAGGGTGGCGTCCTACGCCCCGGACGTGGTGGTCTCCTCCGGCTTCATGCGCATTGTCAGCGCGGAGTTCATCGATGCATTCCACGGCAGGTACCTCAACACGCATCCGGCGCTGCTGCCTTCATTCCCGGGCGCCCACGGTGTCCGCGACGCCCTGGCCTACGGCGTGAAGGTCACCGGTTGCACGGTGCACTGGGCCGATGCAGGGGTGGACACAGGGCCCATCATTGCCCAGGAAGCTGTGACGGTCGAGGACTCCGACACCGAGGAATCCTTGCACGAACGCATCAAAGTGGTGGAGCGCCGCCTCCTGGTCTCCACGCTCGCAGCCCTCGCCGCGGCTCCTGTGTCCTAACCGCCTTCCCCGCCCCCGCCCCGACACCCCTCCCGTTACCCCACCCAACTAGGTAGCAGCTGATGTCGTTTTGGGCCTTCAAAACGACATCTGCTGCTACCTAGTTGGGCCAGTGGGGCGTACCTGTGGATAACTTATGCGGCCCGGCGCAAAATTTGCCACGATGGCCCCATGAAAACTCCGCAGCCACTGCCGGGACAGCTGCGTGCGGCGGCATTTACTTTCCAGGAAGCGGTCGACGCCGGTGCAACGGTTGCGCGTCTGCGGCACCGTTCGTTGGTCGTACCGAGCCGAGGGGTCAGGCAGCCAGCGCACCACACGTTCGCCGAACAAGCGTCGGTAGTCCGGCCGCTGACTTTGGTCACGGAATTCTCGGCTGCTTCCCATGCGACGGCGTTCAATTTGTGGGAGTTTCCGGGCTTCCTTCCGGGCGCGGACGAATCCCTCACCCACATCTCCAGGCCGGACAACTTGGCCATGCCCCGCCGGACCGGAGTCCGGGGGCATCGAGGCCAGTTCTTTGCCGATGAAATCGTCAGACACAACGGCCTCCTGATCACCTCGCGAACCAGGACCTGGCTGGACTGCTCCCGAAAGATGAGCATCGAGGAACTGACCGTTGTTGCCGATCACTTGCTGAGGATTCCGAGGCCGGACTTCGAAGCGAGATCGGAACCGTTCGCAACGCGCGAGGACCTTGCTGACATGCTCGACCGGCACAAGGGGACACCCGGTATCCAGAAAGCACGGGTTGCCCTGGACCTGGCGCGCGTGGGCTCGGATTCCGCCCCGGAAACGAGGCTTCGGCTGGAACTCGTGTATGCCGGCCTGCCCGAAGCTCAACTGAACGTGCCCACAGCCCTGAGCGCCGGCGTCGTGCGTGAACCGGACCTGGCCTATCCGGAACAAAAGGTGGCCGTGGAGTACGACGGCGAAGTCCATTCCGAGGCGGCGCAGATCGTCCGGGACATCGCAAGGGAGGAAGATTTTGTGCGGGCCGGCTGGTTGCTGGTCCGAATTTCCAAACGCCACATGCTGAATGATGCCAGGGCCGCCGTCGCCAAAGTCCGCTCAGCGCTTACGAGCCGCGGCTGGTCACCCAAGTAGGTAGCAGCAGATGTCGTTTTGAGCCCCCAAAACGACATCTGCTGCTACTTAGTTGGGGAGGGGGGAGGATTTACTCGAGGCGGCGCTGTTTGGTCTCCGGGGAGAAGAACGCCATCCACAGCACGGCCACCAGGACCAGCCCGCCGGCAAGTGCGAAGGAGGTGGCAAGGCCCAGCTCCGGCCAGAAATAGTTCGCGAAAATGAGCGGGCCGAAGCCTGCGCCCAACCTGGAGAAGGTCGACGCCCAGCCGAACCCGGTGCCGCGTAGCTCCGTCGGGTAGAGCTCGGAAACGTAGGCGTAGAGCACCGGGATGGCCACCTGGACCACGAAGCCGAACACCAGCAGCCAGAACACCGCGGCCGTGGGGATGTCCACCACAATCGCCACGATCACCAGGGTCAGGGCTGAAAGCGGCCCTGTGATTGCCAGGATCCACTTGCGGCCCACCCGTTCCACCAGCAGCGCGGCTACGATCACACCCAGAAGTCCGACGGCGGCCATGGACGCCGTGGTCACGAACGCCTTGTACTCAGCGAAGCCGGCACCGATGAGGATCCGCGGCATCCACGTCAGCGACAGGTAATACACCAGCAGGATGCTGAAGAACAGGGCCCAGGCCGTGGCCGTGATCTTCCAGTTGAACTGCCACACCAGCCGCAACTGATGCCAGGCGCTGCCGGCGGAAAGACGCGGAACTTCCTGGGCATCGGGCAGGCTGTAGGCGCGGGGTTCGGCACCGGTTGCGGCCACCAGGCCGTCGATGACCTTCGCGGCTTCCTCGCGCCGTCCCTTGCGGATGAGGAACAGGGGGGATTCCGGGACGCTCCGGCGGACCCAGAACACCAGGAGCGCCGGCAACACCATGACCAGCATGGTCAGACGCCAATCGCCGAACACGGCCACCAGCGCCGCGGAGACAAAGCCTGCCAGGGCGGCGCCGACAGGCCACCAGCCGTCCATGGCAGTGAGGACCTTCCCACGCTGTTTCCGCGGAGTGAACTCACCCACCAGCGCGTAGTCCACCGGGATACAGCCACCCAGTCCAAAGCCGGCCATGAAGCGGAAAACGCAGAACCAAACGAAGTCGGGGGAGAAAGCACCGAGGACCGTGAAAAGCGAGAAGATCAGCAGCGTGGCTGTGAAGGCCTTCTTGCGCCCGATGGTGTCCGCTATGGTGCCCCACACAAAGGCACCCAGCGCCATCCCGATCAGGTTCGCCGTACCCACCCACGCAACCTCGCCCGGGGCCAGGGCCCAGTGCGTGGACAGCAGGGGAATGAGGATGCCGTTCAGCGTCACGTCCCAGGCATCGAACATGAAACCCAGCCCCCCGATGAGGAAAATCCGCCCCTGGACCTTCCACCGCCACGGCAGTTCCTGGACCACCTGTTCGCCGCTGGGCACAGTGGTGTAAGTATTCATTTTGGCCTCCTGTGAAAACTCTATCCGTGCCCACAGACCTTCACACTCCGCCGGGCAAACGGGGGGAAGTCCGGCAACGCGATAAACTGGCCGTATCCCCACCAACCGCGGCACTGTTCCGCGAGATAAGACGGAGACTTTTGTGAGCTTCACGCAGCTTGACCGTGTTCCCATCCGCCGGGCCCTCATCTCGGTATACGACAAGACCGGTCTGGAGGAGCTCGCCAAGGGCCTGCACGCAGCGGGCGTGAAGATCGTATCCACCGGCTCCACGGCCAAGAAGATCGCCGAGGCCGGCATCCCGGTCCAGGAAGTCGAGGAAGTCACCGGCTCCCCGGAGATGCTTGACGGCCGCGTCAAGACCCTGCACCCCCGCGTGCACGGCGGCATCCTGGCCGACCGTCGCGTCCCGGCACACATGGAAACCCTCGCCGGCATGGAGATCGAAACCTTCGACCTCGTGGTAGTGAACCTCTACCCGTTCGTGGAAACCGTCAAGTCCGGTGCCGCGCAGGACGACGTCGTCGAACAGATCGACATCGGCGGGCCCGCCATGGTGCGCTCCGCTGCGAAGAACCACGCCGCCGTCGCCATTGTTGTTGACCCCGGTTTCTACGGAGAAGTGGTCACAGCCGCGGCCGAGGGCGGCTTTGACCTAAAAACGCGACGCCGGCTCGCAGCCAAGGCTTTCGCCCACACCGCCACGTACGACAACGCCGTGGCCACGTGGACCGCCAGCCAGTTCCTGGACGAGGACGGCGACGGCGTCATCGACTGGCCTGCCTACGCAGGCGTTGCGCTGGAGCGCTCAGAGGTCCTCCGCTACGGCGAAAATCCCCACCAGCAGGCCGCACTGTACGTTGATAAGGCCGCTCCCGCAGGTATTGCGCAGGCGGATCAGCTGCACGGCAAGGCGATGAGCTACAACAACTTCGTCGACGCCGATGCCGCCCTCCGCGCTGCATTCGACTTCGCCGAGCCGGCTGTCGCCGTTATCAAGCACGCCAACCCGTGCGGTGTGGCCGTCGGTGCAGCCGATGCTGAAGACCCGATTGCCGACGCCCACGCCAAGGCCCACGCCTGCGATCCCGTCTCGGCCTTCGGTGGTGTCATTGCCGCCAACCGCACGGTCTCCGCCGGCATGGCCCGCACCGTGGCCAACATCTTCACCGAGGTGGTCATCGCGCCGGCTTTCGAGCCGGAAGCTGTGGAGATCCTGTCCAAGAAGAAGAACATCCGCCTCCTCGCCCTGCCCGAAGGCTACGGCCGCTACCCGGCGGAAATGCGTCAGGTTTCCGGTGGTGTCCTGGTGCAGATGTCGGACAAGGTGGACGCCGACGGCGACAACCCCGCCAACTGGACCCTCGCTGCCGGTGACGCCGCAGATGAGAAGACTCTGGCAGACCTCGCCTTCGCCTGGACCGCCTGCCGCGCTGCCAAGTCGAATGCCATCCTGATCGCCGCGGACGGTGCAGCCGTGGGTATCGGGATGGGCCAGGTCAACCGCCTGGACTCCTGCCGCCTCGCCGTCGAGCGTGCCAACACTCTGGGCGTGAAAGTGGAGTCCGACGTCGAAGGTGCCGGCGGTGCCTCGAACGCCGCCGCGAGCGGCGCACCAGAGCGGGCCCGCGGCGCAGTGGCTGCCTCGGACGCGTTCTTCCCGTTCGCCGACGGCCTGCAGATCCTGATCGACGCCGGCGTCCGCGCCGTGGTCCAGCCGGGCGGTTCCGTCCGGGACGAGGAAGTCATCGCCGCCGCCAACGCGGCCGGCATCACCATGTACTTCACGGGTGCCCGCCACTTCTTCCACTAGGCCCCACCGGCACCCTCGCCCCGCAGGCTCGGCCACGGAACCCTGCCGGCGTGGCCCAGTTAAAGCCCGACGGCGTCCGTCCCCTTTGAGGGGGACGGACGCCGTCGGGCTTTAACTGCTAGTCATCATCACCGCATGAGGATCCGCGCCCCGCTGCTTGAGGCGCGGACCCCTCCTCCGGAAGCCGGAGCTCCCGGGGCCTGGCTTCCGCCATCCGCTCATCCGTCCAGTACTCGAGGATCTCCTCGTGCGACTGATCCGTTTTGCTGTGGCTAACGGTGTCCTCCTGTGGCGAGGATTCCTTAGGAGGCGGCCGCACTCGTGTAGGTCTGCTGGATGACGGTGCCCCAGTAAGGGCCGTACATGACCGGTGACCGGCTGTAACCGTAGCTGTTGATGGAGTTCTGGAGGCCGCCTGCGTTGCTTCCGATGAACCATGGACCGCCCGAGGATCCGCCGGTCATGTCGCAGCTGATGCCCTGGGTGAGGAACTGCGGGTTGTTGGGATCGTTGGACGCCGGGCCGTAGCAGCTCTTGAGGCTCTCACCGTTGAAGGGTGAAGCGGCGGGGTATCCGTATGCCTTGTAGGTCAGGCCTCGGGCAGCGTTGAATTCGACGCCGGATTCGTTCACGACGTCTGACAGGAAGTTGCCATTGAGGGTGTTCATGACAGCGAACCCGGTGTCGTACTGCATGTTGCCGTCGTTGCTCCACTGTGCGGGGGCGTAGAGGGCCTTTGCGGTCCACTTGCCGTAGGGGGCGGCACCGTTCAGGTAGGCGGGAACGAAGATGAAGTTCGTGGCGAATGCTCCCGGCCCCTCGTTGAGGCAGTGGCCGGCGGTGGAAACGGTGCTCTTGTTGTTCGAGACCACGGCATTGCCGGAGCAGACATAGTTGCTCCCGGCGAGGGTGAAGAAGACCTTGCCAATATGGTCCACGGGGTTTTCGCTGACGGCGATGGTGGTCTTGCCCTTGCCAGCCTGGATCTTGGTGTTGTTGCCTTTCTCCACGGGCGCGGCGCTGGTGTTGCCCCGTTCCAGTGCCTTGCCCGCCAGGACATCGCCGGGAATGGCGTTGCGCATGCGGTCGGCGGTCCAGTAATCTGCGGCTCCCGTGCTGTCCACGACGGCGCTGGTGACGGAGGGTTGCTCCTTGTCACTGGATGCGGAGGGTGTTGCCGTCGCTCCGCCGGCCGTGGTCAACGCCAGCAGTGCGGCTGCGGAAAGGCTCAGAAAGCTGGTAGCCAGAGACCTCGTACGTGTCATGGTTGTCCTGTCTAAACGGGTGGGGGAGGGCTCCAGTCAAGCCCGCCGAGTGACCTACCGAATTTATCCGCATATGACAAGTTTGTAAATAGTAGTGACGTCTCATGTATGGTGCGGTCCCTGACCTGCGTGAAAGCCGCAGCACTCCCACAAACATTCCGCATAATGTTCTGAAACCACGTTCCAGCTCTGGCGGTAACTCCTAGCAGCGGAGTAATTTGAGCCACAGCATTGGCTGTCCGACTGGGCTCCGGACCTAATAGAGATTGGGGTCCTCGTCATGTTTTCCTTCCGCAAGTCCGGCAAGAAACCCGCCCTCAACGGCCGCCATTTCTCGGCTGCCGAGACGCAGCCGGCGGCTGTTGACCTTGCAGCTCAGGCGGAAACCTTCCAACTCCGTGACGTTGACCCGGTCCACACCTTCACCTCAACGGAGGAATTGCGCGGCCGGAATGCCAAGTATGTGCAGGTCTGGCCCAGTGATGTTCCCCACAGGCGGCGCTGACTGCTCCCACGCCGTCACCGGCGACTCCCGCAACCAAAGCGCGACGACGGCCTGCCCGCCTGGGCGTGCGACCGCCGTCGTGCGTTTTCCAACGCTGTAATCCGGCAGTAATGGAGCGGCGCCAAAGCTCGCGGGTAGGGTTCAAAGCCGCGTCCTCGGGTAAGTTAACCATGGTGAAATAGACCGGATTTGAAAAAAATCAGCCGACCTTCAGGGAGACGCCCGCGCATGTCCAAGATTATCTATACCCACACCGACGAAGCGCCGATGCTGGCTACCTATTCGTTTTTGCCGATCATCGAGGCGTTTGCTTCGACCGCAGGTGTGGAGGTGGAGACCCGTGACATTTCGCTCGCAGGCCGCATCATCTCCGTGTTCGGTGACTACCTCACCCCGGAACAGCAGATCGGTGACGCCCTTGCTGAACTGGGTGCACTGGCAAAGACGCCCGAAGCCAACATCATCAAGCTGCCCAACATCAGCGCTTCCATCCCGCAGCTGAAGGCCGCCATCGCCGAGCTCCAGGGCCAGGGCTACAACCTGCCGGATTACCCGGACAACCCTTCCTCGGACGAGGAAACGGCCATCCGCTCCCGCTACGACAAGATCAAGGGCTCCGCCGTGAACCCTGTCCTGCGCGAAGGCAACTCGGACCGTCGGGCGCCGCTGTCCGTCAAGAACTACGCCCGCCAGAACCCGCACTCCATGGGTGCGTGGTCCTCGGACTCCAAGACCAACGTGGCCACCATGGGCAAGGACGACTTCCGCTCCAACGAGAAGTCCGTGGTTATTGAGTCTGAGGGCACCGTCGCCATCCAGCTGGTTCGCGAAGACGGCTCGGTCAAGGTCCTGAAGAAGGCCTTCCCCGTTTTGGCCGGAGAAGTTATTGACGGCACGGTCATGCGCGCCGCCGCCTTGGACGAGTTCCTGGCAGCACAAGTGGCCCGTGCCAAGGAAGAGGGAGTCCTCTTCTCTGCACACCTGAAAGCCACCATGATGAAGGTCTCGGACCCCATCATCTTCGGCCACGTGGTGAAGGCATACTTCTCCGAGCTGTTCGACACTTATGGTAAGCAGCTCGCCGCCGCCGGCATCAGCCCCAACAATGGCCTCGCCGCCATCCTGAGCAGCCTCGAAGACCTGCCTGAAGACGTCCGTGAGGGCGTCCAGGCACTCATCAAGAAGGGCCTCGAAGAGGGTCCCGCCCTTGCGATGGTGGACTCGGACAAGGGCATCACCACCCTGAACGTCCCCTCCGATGTCATTGTGGACGCCTCCATGCCCGCCATGATCCGCAGCTCCGGCCACATGTGGGGTCCCGACGGCAAGGAAGCCGACACCCTGGCCGTACTGCCGGACAGCTCCTACGCCGGCATCTACCAGGTTGTTGTGGACGACTGCCGCGCCCACGGCGCCTACGACCCCACCACCATGGGCACCGTCCCGAACGTGGGCCTCATGGCCCAGGCCGCTGAGGAATACGGCAGCCACGACAAGACGTTCGAGATCCAGGAAGCCGGAACAGTGCAGATCGTTGACGCGTCCGGCGCCGTGCTGATCGAACACGAGGTAGCTCCGGGCGACATCTGGCGCGCATGCCAGACCAAGGATGCCCCCATCCGCGACTGGGTCAAACTGGCAGTTACCCGTGCCCGCGCGTCGAAGACGCCCGCAGTGTTCTGGCTGGACGAGACCCGCGCACACGACGCCAACCTCATCGCCAAGGTCAAGGAGTACCTCAAGGACCACGACACCGAAGGCCTGGACATCCAGATCATGTCTCCGGTGAAGGCCACGGCGTTCACCCTGGAGCGCATCCGCAAGGGCGAAGACACCATCTCCGTGTCCGGCAACGTGCTCCGGGACTACCTCACGGACCTGTTCCCGATCCTGGAACTGGGCACCAGCGCCAAGATGCTCTCCGTTGTCCCGCTGATGAACGGCGGCGGGCTCTTCGAGACCGGCGCTGGCGGATCCGCCCCCAAGCACGTCCAGCAGCTGCTCAAGGAAAACCACCTGCGCTGGGACAGCCTGGGTGAGTTCCTTGCCCTGGCCGTCAGCTTCGAGCATCTGGCCACCACCACGGACAACGCCCGCGCCCAGATCCTGGCTGACACCCTGGACAAGGCCACCGGCACGTTCCTGCTGGAGAACAAATCCCCGAGCCGCCGCGCCGGCGAGCTGGACAACCGCGGCAGCCACTACTTCCTCGCCCGTTACTGGGCCGAGGAACTGGCCAAGCAGACCGAGGACGCCGACCTCGCGGCATCGTTCTCCGCAGTGGCCAACGAGCTGTCCTCCAAGGAGGAGACCATCGTGGGTGAACTGGCTGCGGTCCAGGGCTCGCCGGTGGACATTGGGGGCTACTACCGTCCGGACGAGGCCAAGGCCTCCGCTGTCATGCGTCCGTCGGCCACGCTGAACCAAGTTATTGCGACCCTGAACTAGGTCCAAGCCAGACGAAACAAGAGGCGGTGCCCCGGGAAACCGGGGCACCGCCTCTTGTCAGTCGTCCTCCTTGCCCTTGCCTTTGCCGTCGTTGCCTTTGCCGTCGGCCGGCGCCGGTGCCGCGGGGGCAGGGGCTTCCTTTGCGGCTTGAGCAGCAGCTTCGGCTTCGGCCTGCACCTGTGCTGCGGCAGCTTCCGCTGCAGCCTTCGCCGCGGCGGCGTCGGCCACCGCTTTGGCTGCCGCAAGGTCAGCCCGGACAGCGGTGGCGGCGGTCATGATGCTCCGCCTGCGGTCTTCGGATACCTGTCCGTTCCCGACGGCGGAGGCTAGATCTGCCTCAAGACTGTCCAAAGCGGCAAGCCCGCTCGCCGGATCATTGCCCGCCGCGGCCTGGGTCACGCCAAGAACACGTTGCTGGAGCTGCCGGGCGGCGTCGGGCTGGAGGCCGCTATCCGCGGAGCCGCAACCCGCCAGGAATCCGGCGACTAGAAGCGCCGCCCCAGCGGCCACGGCCCGGGCGGCGGCTATGCGACGGTGTCCGTTAGGGGCAGGACTCATGGCTCGACGCTCTCCTGAAGCTGCTTGAGGTGGTCACCCAAGGTGCCGGTGACGGACGGGTACGGGACGACGTCGGGCGTTGGCTGTGGTGCCAGGCTGAACGTCAGTGCAGCTGCGATGGCTCCTATGGTGAGGATGCCCAGGACGAGCACGAGCCAGATTCGCTTTCCGGCGTGGCGAAGCCGGGAGAGTACCGGGACTCGGCCGCGCGCTTCTGAACCGCTGGACGCTGCCGCTTCGGCCATGTGCTCCTGGTAGCCGGGGAGCTTGGTTTCAGTGGTGATTGTCGGGGGCCTGAACGGCATGGCCGGAAGCACCCGCGTGGTTTCCGGTGCGAGCTCGCCAGGTGCGGAGACGGGGGATACGAGGGCCTGGCGTAGTGCCGTTTCCACATCCGCTGCTGTAGGGCGTTCCAACGGTTCGACAGCAGTCATCGAGCGGATGAGGTCAGCCCACTCTGCCGGCACGTCGTCCGGTATTTCCGGTGCACGATGAATCCTGGCCACAGCTGATTCGACGGCACTTCCCGGGTACTCTATGGTCTGCTTGATGCATTCCAGGAGGACAAGGCCCAGCGAGTAGATATCCGTTGCCGGTGACAGGGGAGCCCCCATGGCCTGCTCCGGACTGAGGTACGCGGCCGTGCCCACCAGGGTTCCGGTGGTGGTAAGCCGTGTTGAGTCCGCGATCCTGGCGATGCCAAAATCCGTCAGTTTGGGCCGCAGGGGTTCCCCCGGACGGATCTGCACCAACAGGATGTTGCCTGGTTTGATGTCGCGATGGATGATGCCCAGGCTGTGCACGTAGGCCAAGGCATCGGCGATTCCTGCACCAATGACGGCGAGCTCGTCCAGCGGAACTGCACTGTGCCTGATTCGGCTGCGAAGGTCTTGCCCGTCCACCAGCTCCATTGTCAGGAACGGCCGGGGCTCATCCGGGATGCGGGTATCGATTCCGGCGTCGAACAGTGTTACCAGGCTTGGATGGTTAAGGGTTGCCAGCAGCTGGATTTCGGCTTCCTGCCGCTTGAGTTCATCGGAGTCCGGGGCCTGCGGCGCGAAGAGCTTCAGTGCCACATCCCGGCCAAGGTGCTCGTCCCTGGCACAGTACACCGATGACATGCCGCCCCGGCCGATCACTTCTCCCAGGCGATACCGTCCGCCAACCACTTCATTCTTGATGGAGCTAGGCGAATCCGCCACCATGACCAGCTCCCTCCGGTGCGCTGCGGCACTATTGTTCCTAAATTATACCGGCCGGTAACGCCTCCTGAAGTGGTTATCGTGCGCGCCTGCGGTCCGGGTGCAGAGGCATGGAGGCCTTCGCACCCGGACCACTGGTCACAAGGACATATGCTATCTGGCTGGCGGCCACCTCCTTTCGCCGGCTGCCGCGAACGGCAGCGATTGTTGGTGCTTGTCGAGTTTCAGAACCTCTTGATCCACCTTCTGATTATTAGGACGTCTTGCGACGGCGGAACATCAGCAGGCCTGTAACCAGCAGGAGCAGGGCGACGGGGATCAGCGATGCATCGATTCCTGTCTTGGCCAGCGTGGCGGTGCCGCTCTGGCCTGTGGTGCTGCCCCTGGCGTTTCCCAGGGTGTTGGCCGCTGCGGATGCCGAGCCTGCAGTGGTGCCGGTGGTGCCCCCAGCCGGGACAACGGTGATTCCAGTGCTGTCAGAGCCGGTGGTACCGGTGGTAGTGCCGGTATTTCCGGTGGTGCCGGTGGTGCCGGTTCCCGGGGTATCGGTGCCGCCGGTAGTGCCCGTTCCGCCCGGCGTTCCCGTGCCCGGCGTTTCGGTTCCTGGGGTTTCAGTGCCGGGTGTTTCCGTACCGGGAGTGACACTGCCGTCCGTGGCGCCTCCGATGATGACGGATCCACCGACGCCGGCTGTCACGTCATCCAAAAGACCTGAGGTGTCCAGACCCAGGTCGACATCAACTGCGGCGTCCAGGCCACCACCGGTGGTGCCGGTTGTGCCGTCGGTGCCGAGGCCGAGGTTGATGTCGGCTGCGGCGGCCACATCGGCGGTGGTGTCGGTGCCGGTCAGGCTGCCGTTACCGAGGCCGAGGTTGATGTCGGCTGCGGCGGCCACATCGGCTGTGGTGTCGGTGCCGGTCAGGCTGCCGTTACCGAGGCCGAGTGCGACGTCGGCTGCGACGGCCACGTCGGCGGTGGTTCCGCCGTCGTTGGTGCCGCCGAGGACGCTGTTGCCGAGGCCGAGGCCGAGGTTGATGTCG